>CAZFSF010000137.1:0-7045 GCA_964522045.1 uncultured Desulfobacteraceae bacterium | reverse complement strand
TCGGAAAACTGCCGCTAAAAATCCACCGGGTATGCACATGTTTAAGTAGTTTTTGAGGTCTCGGTAGACAGCTTGGTAAGAATTTTCTGTGATAAATGTTTTTTCAGTAGCTTCAGATTTAAGTTCTACAACTGTTGAAGGCATACATGAAGTTAACAAAATACAGATGAAGAGGATTAGGAATCTCATTTGATATTTTTCCATTGCATAACATTCGAACTCAACGGTGTGGTTATCGCATCCGCTGCAGTAAGTGGTTTTGTTACTTGAATGATGTATCCTCTGGTTTCCTTCGGTCGTGGTATACGAACTTTCTGACTTAAATCGATGTCATTCATTAGCAAATGCCTTTTAATTAAAGGTTATTAGATAGATTAGCTGTGGTCCATGATTTGTGATACTTGCCAATATCTCAAATTATCCACCTCAACAAAATGCTGTGATACGCCTTACGTATTCAAATAAGCGATTATCTTTCTGAAGTCAAACCGGCACTTCTTACGACCACTATATATGGGGATGGGTCGATTTACCGTTCATCCCTTATCACGTCAGGAGTACGTGCATTAAGTCAGCATAGCACATCCGCCAAATCCATGCAAGACTACCAGATTAATCTTTCACATTTTGATTGGAAAATCAAACAGATGGTTCATATAGAGGGAACCATCACTTTTGGATTAACAGTCTGAAAAAGGCGCAACCACAAGGTGTTGTGGTTGCGCCCTTCAGATTTCATGGATTCAATGGGCTACAGTTTTTCTGAATATCCTGTCTGTTTCCCATTTGAAACCGAGGCAACTCTGGGAACCGCTACTCGGAGACCTTTTGGATTAATTCCGTTTCGCTTTCATGCCTCATACAATGGGATTAATTTGGAACAAAACATATTCAGTTTGCATTTGTATTCACGCGGAATAATTAAGATTGATCCAAAAGAGTTCTAAAAGCCCCGGGCCATACCGGCCCTAAAATCACCAAATATCCAAATCTCCCATAACTATCCGCCACGCACAGCACGTACATAATAGCTGCCAGACTCATTGAAATAGTAGCTGCCGTAGCCATAGGAGAAATGGATGTACCATTTTCTGCTGGCACTGTGGACATTGGTCGTGGATGACCAGTAATAAAACGGCAACGTATCAGGGAAGTACCGAGTATCTATGGCGGGATCGTATGCGTCATATTCAACGATTGACCGAAGCTCCTTGATGGTCGGCAGTCGCCAGTCGCTGTATTCGGCAATCGTCAGGCTCTCGCAATAGGAGAGTGCCTCTATCCAGGTATATTCTCCTGGGGCCGTTGCCTTTTGCCACATAAGGGAGGTGGACGTGTCCGTGACCGTGCCGTTTCCGTTGTCTACAAAGGAATTGTTGGCCTGTCGGCCACGCACAGCACGCACATAATAGCTACCCGACTTATGGTTGTAGTGGCCGTCATAGCCGATACTGAAATCAATGCCCCACGCGTAATCGGTATTGTTGGTATTAGTAGTAGACGACCAGTAATAAGACAATTTCGTGTTGGGGAAGTAAGCCATGTCTATTGCCGGAGTGTATGTCCCGTAATTTAAGATGTATGCCAGCTCCTTGATTGTGGGAACCCGCCACTCCGAGTATCCTCCGAAGCGAGTGTTGTTCAGGGATGCAATAAAGACATCCTGGGCATTCTGCCAGTTATATTCGTTGTCCCTGTCATGGATCGAACCGTCATCGGTCTTCACCTCCCAGATGAGGTTGGTCACATTATCCTTGACCATGGTCCAGGATGTTGCGGAGTCGGGCATGGGGTTTCCATTTGTATCCAGCTTGGTGTATGAAGGCGGGTTGATGGTGTAGCTGGCATCCTGACCATAGAATTCCTGCCCCGGCTGTGGACATGTGATTTTATCTCCATAGTCGTTGTAGCAAGTTATCTGTCCGGTGTCGGGTATGGGGAATGTTGCCACCGGTTTGCTTATCAAAAAATACTTAATATGGAATACCCGCTGCTTTCAATGCTGTCATACGCTTGGACAGTAACGTAAAAAGCAGCACCATCCCAAAGACTGGCCGACATTGACGTTTGGGTTCCCATAGGAATATTTCCGATCGAGTCCGGCCCGGTATACGGGTACGGGGCATAATATAGAGTATATCCGATTGCACCAGATACTGATGTCCAGGAAAGTGAAACCGTCGTTCCGGAAGTCGTCACCGTTAAGGTCGGTGTTGCCAAGGCGCTCCTATGACTTAATGAAAAAACAATGGTCTCGTTGGCCAAGGTCGATCCGGCAGTTAGACAAACCGTGGCCAAAACAACGAATAAAATCGAAAACGTTCTTGTTTTCATGTTTATTTGTTGTTGATTATTTAGGTTTCTTGGTCTATAATTAACCTGCTTGACTATCCTTTTTAGGCAAATATACTAAGGTCGCTTTATGAATCAAATTTGATATTGGCATAAGTCAAATTTGCCCCGAAAATCTATTAGTATGAACTTATCAGGAAAATTCTACTTAATAAGAACGAAGTGTCAGACCCCCCAATGATCTATCTTGAGAGCGTAAGCGAAATATCAGCTACGGCATATGATGCTCAGAATCGTGCTTCTGCGTTCTACTGGGGAGACGAAAGCATCGAGAAGGGAGACTTTCCATGCTGGAAGATGCAGATCCAAATCATGGCTGAAAAAGACGCGGCTAATTGCTCGTTTAACCCCTTTGACCTGACCAAAGTATGGCCGCACAGCGATTACCCAATGATTGAAGTAGGAGTTCTCGAACTTAACCGTAATCCTGACCCTGGGCTACGAGCCGAACAGTTACGGAGAATGGCAGGAGCAGCATAACTTTTTAGACTCGCCATTGGAGCTTGAAGGAGCTGCCGCCCACTGGAATCATCGTGAAGATAATGATGATTATTACAGCCAAGCCGGTAATTTGTTTCGATTAATGAGTGAAGGACAGCAAAAAGTCCTCTTTGAGAACACCGCGCGTGCAATGGGCGATTCACCGCGGGACATCAAAACCAGGCATATAGGGAACTGTATGAAGGCCGATCCAGCCTATGGCTTAGGGGTGGCTATGGCAATGGATGTCTCCTTGGTTGAAATTGAAAAATAGAATACCAGCAGCTAACGGTTGAAGAAGGATTGATAAATTCGCTGCGCTCCTTTGCCAACCTCTTAACCGAGGCGTTGGTCTTCATCAAATAGACCCTAACGTTGCATAAACCTTCGGTCCAAAAACGCTACGCTCGCTCTATATCAGGCCATCAAGAAACGCTGGCCCATTTTCAAGACCTCACCGTATGTTCAATACGCTTTCATCCTTGAAAACGGCCCAACGTCCCTTGCTGACCTAATCTAAAGCGTTTTGAACTCAAATTTTATGCAACGTTAGGGTAAAACAGAGAGGAAGGAGGTGGTTTTGATGAAAGAGAGAGTGAAAATCATTGAGGGAGACATCACCAAACAGGCGGTGGACGCTATTGTCAATGCGGCTAACACAACTCTCCTGGGAGGGGGAGGGGTTGACGGGGCCATACACAGGGCTGCCGGGCCGGAACTCTTGGAAGAGACCAGACAGATGGGAGGCTGCCTCACGGGCGAGGCCAGGGTGAGCAGGGGTTATCGGCTCCCTGCCAAATGGGTGATCCATACAGTGGGGCCTGTGTGGGCCGGTGGTCATAAAAATGAAGACGTCCTCTTAGCCAACTGTTACAAGAACTGCCTTCGGGCGGCAGTGGACGCAGATGCCAAAACCATTGCCTTTCCCTCCATCAGCACCGGCGCCTATAGGTTCCCTTTGGGCCGGGCCACTGAAATAGCGATGCGGGAAACAAAGCGATTTCTTGAAAGTAATGAAACTGTAAAACAGGTGATCTTTGTCTGCTTTGGAGAAAAGGTTTTAAAGACCTATCAGGATGTGTCGGTAAAGATATTCGGCGGTTAATGGGCGATGATTCCCCAGTTCAAAGATATAGAGCGGGCAGGTGAGAGGATTAGGGGCGTGATTCATCCCTCTCCTCTGGTTCGTTCCGGTTATTTTACCAGGCTTTTGGGGTCTGAGATATTTCTGAAGCTCGAAAACTTGCAGGAAACAGGTGCCTTTAAGGTCCGGGGCGCTTACAACCGAATTTCTCAATTGAGCACAGAGGAGAGACAAAGGGGTATTATAGCAGCCTCCGCAGGAAATCACGCTCAAGGCGTTGCCTGGGCATCGGCGAGATTGGGGATAAACGCTACCCTGATCATGCCCGAAGACGTATCAATAAGAAAACTATTAGCTGTAAAGGAGTATGGGGCAGAAGTGATACTCTCGGGGACCCACTACAACGATGCCTGCTCCCATGCCATAGAGCTTTGCCGGGAAAAGGGAAGGATCCTTATTCCCGCCTTTGACGATCCCCATGTCATTGCAGGGCAAGGCACCATAGGTCCGGAACTTGCCGATATGTTGGGCAATGATGTGGCCGTTGTGGTGCCCGTTGGCGGAGGAGGACTCATATCAGGAATCGCCCTTTCAACAAAGACTCTCTGTCCCGGTGTCCGCGTTATCGGCGTTCAGACAAGCAGTTGTCCTTCAATGATCAGGTCCCTGGAAAAAAAGAACCCTGTAACCGTGGATATCGGTTCCACACTTGCCGATGGGATCGCGGTAAACCGGCCGGGTGATCTTACTTTCCCTATCATTCAGGAATATGTAGATGAAATGGTTTCGGTGGAAGAGGAAGGGATTGCCGGTGCAGTTCTAACCCTTATGGATAAGGCTAATATTATCGCCGAAGGGGCGGGTGCAACTCCTCTTGCGGCTCTTATGGATGGTCAGATCTCCACAAAGGCAAAACGCTACATCCTGATCATAAGCGGCGGCAATATCGAGCTAAATACAGTAGACCGCATTCTCGAGAGGGGAGCTGTTAAAATGGGGAGACTTATCAGGCTGGAAGTCAATCTCCTTGACATCCCGGGCTCCCTCAACAGGCTATTGGAGATAATCGCAAATGAAAAAGCCAATATCCTCCATATCTTCCATGACCGGCTGGACCTGCAGAATCCGATAGAGGTCTCCAGTGTAATCCTAAACCTTGAGACCCGCGGGCACGACCACGCGAGAGAGGTGGTGGATAAGCTAAGAAATGCAGGCTATGGGGTGAAACAATCCTTTTAAGCCCTGAACCTCAGGCCTCGCGCAAAGACGCAAAAACGCAAAGGGCTAAAAACGTATCGCCCGTGGCGGGACCGCAATCCAAAATCGTGTCTATTTACCTATCACGTAGTTTGCAATCACCTTTCTCTGGATTTCCGAGGTGCCTTCGTAGATGGTAAAAACCCTTGCATCCCTGTAATATCTTTCCACGGGAAACTCTTGGATGTACCCGTATCCACCATGAATCTGAAGAGCCTTATAGGCCACCTTATTGGCCATCTCAGAGGCAAAGACCTTTGCCATGGAGGCTGCAGAGGAAAAGTTTTCTCCCCGGTCCCTCATGGAAGCAGCATTAAATGTTAGCAGCCTGGCAGCTTCTATCTCGGTTGCCATATCTGCTATCATCCATCTGATACCTTGAAACTGGGATATGGTTTTACCGAACTGGACCCTTTCCTTTGCATAGCTCACGGCAGCGTCCAAGGCGGCCTGGGCTACCCCCACTGACTGGGAAGCTATGCCGATCCGGCCCCCGTCCAAGGAGGCCATTGCAATACGAAAACCATCGCCTTCTTCTCCCAAGAGGTTCTCTGCCGGCACCCGGCAGCCATCAAAGATCAATTCAACCGTGTCTGAGGCCCGAAGGCCCATTTTATTTTCCTCCTTGCCCACGGAAAAGCCGGGCGTCCCTTTCTCCACCACAAAAGCACTGATCCCCCTATGTCTCTTTTCCTGGTCTGTATATGCGGTGACCACGGTAATGCCTGAGTTTTTGCCGGTTGTGATAAACATCTTGGTGCCGTTGATGACGTAGCTGTCCCCATCCTTGACTGCTCTCGCCCTCTGGCCCACCGGGTCAGAACCGGCGCCCGGCTCTGTCAGGGCAAAAGATCCGATCTTCTCGCCGGAAGCCAAGGTCTTCAAGTAGTTTTCTTTTAGATAATCTGAGCCGAAAAGATAGATGGGTCCGCAGGCCACAGAGTTGTGAACAGACATGACTACCGCCGTGGAGGCACAGGCATAGGCGATCTCCTGCATGGCTAAGGAATAGCTTACAGTGTCCACACCAGCGCCATTATATTCGGGTGGCACATTCATGCCCATGAGTCCTAACTCACCCATCTTTTTGAGATTTTCTGCCGGGAATTCACAGGTCTGGTCCCTCTCGGCAGCAGTGGGCATGATCGTCTCCCTGGCAAAATCCCTGACCATTGCCCGTATCATCCGCTGTTCTTCATTCAATTGATAGGCCATTTTTTTCTCAAGTCTCGTATTCGTATCGTTTCAGGGGGTGTAAAGCACCACCAACAGCTCTGCCTTTTCTGAGCTGATGTTCCTGAGTTTGTGAACAATGGAAGAATTAAAATGCAAACACTGCCCGGGACCGAGGATATTCTTGTTTTCTCCCACCATTACCTCAACTTTTCCCTTGAGCACATACTGGAACTCCTCCCCTGAGTGCTGGTAACTGACCGATTTATGTTCCGACTTGGGGTCGATAAATATTCTAAACGCCTTGAGGTGCTTGTGTCTCGCCTCCGGCGTAAGGGTCTCGTAAGTATATGCTTCGGTCCTCTTTTCATAGTCTTCATCAGATTGCTTGCCCGCGCGCTTTTTCTCCTCCGCTAAAAGAATCCCCGAATCGATCTCAAGGGCCCTTGAGAGTTGCAGAATGGTTGAGACCGGAGGAATGATTTCCCCCTTTTCAACCTGGGAAATAAATTTCGAGGCCATACCCGTCTCGTTGGCCAGATGCTTAAGGGTAAGTTTCTTCTCTTTCCTCAATTTAAAAAGCCTTTTGCCGATAGGCTGCCCCTTTTTTTTGCGCGGCATTGCAATACCTCCTTGTATTGTTCACCCTAACGTTGCATAAAATTTGAGTTCAAAACGCTTTAGATTAGGTCAGTCCCG
>CAZFSF010000136.1:0-7106 GCA_964522045.1 uncultured Desulfobacteraceae bacterium | reverse complement strand
CGGTATGGCCCGGATGCGATATCTGGCCTGATGTCAAGCCGGAAAACATGCAGGCCATAAACAATGCGATCAAGGAATTCGGACGTGTTTCCACACCGGCGGTTGGTAGGCTCTAAGATTTATGATTGTCGTAGCGAAGCGGAGATCCCGCTGAAAGCGGGAACGATTAAAAGCGTTACAAGCCAAAGGATGTTACAAGATACGAGGTCAAGATTTTTTACTTAGAAGTAATCATGGGGAGGAACCAACTATGGGAAAAGAAGAATTGAGGGAAGAACTGCTAAAGCAGCTTCACGAAGGTGTTGTAGAATTTGAAGAGGATCAGGTCAAAGAGGCCTCACAAAAGGTACTTGACGAGGGATTAAATGCCTATGACGCGGTCATGAACGGCCTGGCCGCTGGTATGCAGGAGGTTGGAGACCTCTACGATCAGCATGAGTATTTTGTTCCTGAGCTGCTCATGGCTGCGGATGCCCTTTATGCGGGTCTGGATATCCTGAAGCCCCATATCACATTAGAGGATCTGGGTGATAAACCGAAGGGCCAGGTTGTTATCGGCACGGTCCAGGGAGATGTGCATGATATCGGGAAGAATATCATCAAGATGATGTTCGAGGTAGCAGGCTTTACAGTCCATGATCTGGGAAGGGATGTGCCCCTTGAGGATTTTGTAAAGGAACAGCTCCGCACGGACTCTGAGATCGTTGCCCTGTCGGCCATGATGACCACGACCATGATGGGGATGGAAAAGGTCGTCAAGATGATAAAGGAAAAAAACCCCAATGTGGCCATTATGTTGGGTGGAGCCCCGGTCACCACGGATACGGCGGACTTATTCGGGGCGGATGGGTATGCTGAAAGCGCCGGTAATGCGGTTCAGGAAGCGATCAAGATGATCGGCCGGCTGAGGGAGATGCAGGCGAAATGAATTGAATATTGATGGTCTCGCAAAAAAAGACTTTTTTACGAGAGTGTTTCGTCGCTTCGCTACTGTATTTCGTGTTTGGTATTTGGCCCCGCAAGGCGGTGTGAAAACGGAAAACCGCAGAATAATAATAATGATTTGAGGAGTGCGTTGAATGGGAGATAACGGTAAGGCGAAGATTATTTTTCAGCCATCAGGCAGAAGGGGAGAGGTGGAAAAGGGGATCAACATCATCGAGGCCTCGCGCCGTCTTGGTGTGGACATAGAGACCCTTTGTGGAGAAAAAGGGGTTTGCGGCAAGTGCAAGGTGCGGATTGAAAAAGGGTCGTTTGAGAAGTTCGGCATTGTTTCAGATCCCGGTCATGTCAGCGTCTGGCAGCGGGAGGAGGAGAAGTTTATCACCCCTGATCAGCGGGAAGCCGGCTATCGTTTAGGGTGTGTGGCAGAGATACAGGACGATCTCCTTATCTTCGTGCCCGAGGAGTCGAGGGCCGGTAAACAGGTGGTGAGCAAGGCGGCGCGCGATATTGAGATCGATTGGAATCCGGCGGTCCAGATCTATACTGTGACCGTCACGCCTCCCACGTTTGAGGACCCATTAGGTGACTTTGAGCGGATGGCAGAGGCGCTGAACAAAGAACATGGACTGAAAGACTTGGATATCGACTGGTTTACCCTGCGGGACCTGCCCAATGCTATCCGTAAAGGTGAGTGGACCATCACGGCTGCCGTCTGGATGGACAAAGAGATCATCAAGGTGTGGCCTGGCCTGGTTGAGGACTATTACGGCCTGGCCATAGATGTGGGCACTACCACAGTGGCCGCCTATTTCTGTAACATGAGGACCATGGAGGTGTTAGATACTGTCTCCATGATGAACCCCCAGTGCAAGTACGGCGAAGACGTGATGTCACGGATCACCTATCACATGCAGACCCCTGGGGGTCTGGAACGGATGAGTGATGATATCATTGAGGGGCTTAATGAACTGGTGCAGAAGGCCTGTGAAGGAACCTATCCGCCAAGGAAAAAGAAGAAGGACGAGAACGGGAAGGTGGTAAAAGACGAGCATGGCCAGGCGGTCATGGTGGAAGACCCTGAAGAGGGGAAGACCTATCTCCGTCTCGAATCCTCTGACATCGTCGACCTGACCTTGGGTGGCAACACCGCCATGCACCACATTTTGCTCAAGTTAGATCCCCAGTATGTGGGTCTGGCCCCTTTTCCGCCGGTGGTTCATCGCAGCTTAGATATCAAGGCGCGCGACCTCGGGATTGGGATCAACAGGTCGTCCAATGTATTCATCATGCCCAATGAGGCCGGCTTTGTGGGCGCTGATAACGTCTGTGTATTGGTGACGGAAAAGCCCCACAAGAGTGAGCAGATGCAACTCATCATAGACATCGGCACCAACGGGGAATTGGTATTGGGGAACAAAGAAAAACTCATATCATCTTCCTGCGCCACTGGTCCGGCCTTAGAGGGCGCCCAGTTGGCCTTTGGAATGCGGGCAGCGCCAGGTGCCATTGAACGGATTAAGATAGACTCTGAGACCCATGATGTGGACTACAAGGTCATTGGCAGGGAAGCATGGCTCAAATACTCCAAGCCGGAAGAGATGAAGACCAAAGGGATCTGCGGGTCGGGCATTTTAGACGTCTTAGCTGAACTTTATCGGTCAGGCGTGGTGGAGAAGAGCGGGAGATTCTCTAAAAATCAAAAATCGAACCGCTTTCGCAAGAATCCGGATAATCCGCGGCAAAAGGAGTTTGTCATTGCCTGGGCCAACGAGACCTCCATCGACAAAGATGTGGTGATCACACAGAAGGACATACGGCAGATACAGTTGGCCAAGGGGGCCCTTTATACCGGATGCAAGCTGATGATGCGGCGCATGGGCATCGATAAACTCGATACTATCAAGATAGCCGGGGCGTTCGGCACTCATGTTGCCAGGGAAAAGGCCCTTATTATGGGGCTGTTCCCGGACTGCGAAATAGAAAAAGTCTCTTCCATTGGCAACGCGGCCGGTGACGGGGCCCGGGTCGTACTTTTAGACCGGGACATGCGTACGGATGCCGACTGGATCTCACGTAATGTGGAGTATATCGAGTTAACTGTAGAGAAGGATTTTGAAAAGGAGTTTATGGAGTCGATGCAGATCCCGCACATGACAGACGAATTCCCTCATTTGGAAGGGCTCGTACCGGAAGATATACTGCACCAGAAATAGCGTTCGCGGGAGGCCCCGGCTGAAAACGGGTGGGAAAAGCTTGACAAATTTCGATGTTTCTTCCATACTGATAAACAATCATATTACATAAATAATTCTGCAGTTTGATGGCGCCCCTCGGGGCATAATTGGGAAACCGGTGGAAATCCGGTACGGACCCGCCGCTGTGTTTGGGGACGAACCCCGCAATGAGCCACTGTCAAGTACTCAGTGAAAAGCTGAGTGCCTGATGGGAAGGCGCGGGCAGTAGGACTATCCAAGAGTCAGAAGACCTGCCATCCTGCTTCATGTTTGTGGAGAAGGTAAATCCTCGAGCGAATAACGCTTGGGGATTTTTTTTGGCCTGTAAGGAATAAGAACGAAGGGGAGGTAAAACAGAATGGTTAATGAAGGCATTGGTTTGGAGGAGATCATAAAAGGGATCAGGCAAGCGGATGGGGAATGGATCGAGAAGGCCCGGCAGAGAACGTCTCAATTAGTGATGCCAACCAGGGCATTGGGAAGGCTCCATGACATTTCCGAGCAGTTATGTGGGATCTGTAAGACCTTGGAGCCTTCAATTAATAGCAAGGCGATTTTGGTTATGGCCGGAGACCACGGCGTTGTTGATGAAGGCGTGAGTGCATACCCGCAGGTGATTACAGGCGAGATGGTCCGTGCCTTTTTGAGGGGTGGCGCTGGCATTAATGTGCTTGCCCGTCTTGTGGATTCAGATGTCTGGGTGGTGGATATGGGAATTATCCCCGAATTGGATCCCGCTTCCATGGAAGGGGGTGACCGTCTCTTAATCCACAAGGTGGCAAAAGGAACATCAAATCTTGCCAAAGGTCCAGCCATGACGCGACAGCAAGCTGAGAAGGCTATTGTGGCTGGTTTTCAACTTGCCAGCGATCTTTTCCATAAAGGCGTAGAGATCTTAGGCACGGGTGATATGGGCATTGGGAACACAACTCCTTCGGCAGCCATTGGAACGGTATTTACAGGCAGGAGTCTTGAAGAGATGGTGGGCAGGGGAACGGGTGTGGATGCGGACGGACTTTCACGTAAACGGGAAGCTATCCGTCAAGGAATAGCTGTAAATCAACCGAATTTAAAGGATGGTGTTGATGTCCTGGCAAAAATTGGAGGATTTGAGATTGGTGGCATAGCAGGATGTGTGCTGGCCGGGGCCTACCATAGCCTTCCTGTGGTAATCGATGGCTTTATTTCAGCGGCCGGAGCATTGGTGGCGTTTGCCATTTGTCCTGAAGTGGTGGATTACATTTTTGCAGGACATTGCTCGGAAGAACCGGGTCACAAGATTATGTTGGACTATCTTGGGCTTAATCCAATCCTTGATCTGGGGATGCGTCTTGGGGAGGGGACAGGCGGTGCCCTTGCCATGGGGATCATGGAAGGCGCTGTAAGGATCTTTCAGGAGATGCTCACCTTTGAGGAGGCCGGTGTTTCCAACAAAGAACCATAACGAGTCAAATTACTACCTCTTCTGGGGGGCGGTAAAAAGTAAACGAGGTGCCGGACCAATAGATTGATGATTGTTGATTGTCGCTCTGTAGAAATAAAGGGGCAGAAGAACAAGGGCTGAAAAAACACTTGACATCTATCGGCCTTGCAACTATATAAATGCCAGGTCAGGCAAGAAGCCGGACATTTAATCTTAATCAAGCTGTAGCATTTTTTAGGCCACGAAGGCCAATGGGTTTTGAAAAACCCTTGGGGCTTTTGTGGCCTTTTTTGTTTCTATAAAACTTTAAAAAAAATTTTTAAGGAGAAAAAGTGATGAAAAAATTTTTGCTTACCTGTATTTTGGGATTGTTTTTCTTATGCGTCTCTCAAACGGTCTTTGCCCATTTCGGGATGGTTATCCCTTCAGACAGTATGGTCATGCAGGGGGACAAAAAAACCGTTTCTGTAATTTTGTCCTTCTCCCACCCTTTTGAAGGTGTAGGGATGGAGCTAATAAAGCCGCAGGTGTTTGGGGTCATGGCAAACGGCAAGAAGCAGAATCTTCTGGCCGAGCTGAAAGAAACCAAGGTCATGGGACATATAGCCTGGCAGGCCGATTACACCATCAAGCGGCCTGGGGTGTATATGTTCTACATGGAGCCAAAACCTTACTGGGAGCCTGCGGAGGACTGCTTTATCGTCCATTACACGAAGGCGGTAGTAACGGCTTTTGGTGATGATGAAGGCTGGGATGAGGAAATTGGCCTCAAGACCGAGATTGTTCCCCTTTCAAAACCGTTCGGGCTTTTTACCGGGAACGTCTTTCAGGGAATAGTGAAAATGAATGGTAAGCCAAGCCCCTTTGCCGAGGTTGAAATAGAATACTACAACGAGGATAAAAAGGCGGAAGCGCCCACGGATTATATGATCACTCAGACTATCAAGACGGACAAAAACGGTGTCTTTACCTATGCGGTTCCCAAGGCCGGATGGTGGGGATTTGCCGCCTTGAACACCTCTGATAAAAAACGGGAAATCAAAGGTGAAGAAAAGGACGTGGAGTTGGGTGCCGTTATCTGGGTCAAGTTTCATGATTGGAAAGAGAAATAGATAGTGCCTTAACAAAAGGACTACCCAGGCACGATTCTGGATTGGGGGCTTTGGGCAGGCATTGTATATTGATGGAGGAAAGATATCATGAAAGCATGGACAAGGTTCAGGGTGGGTTGTCTATTGACAATTTTGGGTATTTTTGCATTGCCAGGCAATGGGTTTGGATATGAAATTAACGACAAATTCTCCATCGGGGGGGTCATTGCCGGGATAGGTCAATATCAGAGTATCAGCGATTCTCCTGAGGGTTACGAGAATGAGGGAAGAGGTCTTCTCCTTTTTGAGCCCGAGATCAGCTTCACCCCCACCGACAGCGACGAGATCTTTGCCAAGTTCGGATTTGGGGCGGGAAACGGTTTAAATGAAGAAGGCCAGTCTCCCTTTGTGCTTGCCCCGTGGGGTGGAAATGTGCAGGATGACTATAAGGACATCAATGGCAGAAACCGCGACTACCTGCTCACTGCCTGGTACAAACACACGTTCAGATTTAGCGAGGACCACACACTGGGAATCACAGGGGGTATCATTGACGCAACTGATTACATGGATGAAAACGCCTTTGCCAATGACGAGTTCACCCAGTTTATGAACGAAGCCCTGGTGAACGGACCCAACGCGTTCCTGCCCTCCTATGACATCGGTGCCGCCATAGAGTGGGAGATCGGAGGGTTTTCCGTAAAAGGCGTTGCCATGGCCATTGGGAGCAATGGTGAAGAAGAAGAGTTTGACGAACCACACAACTGTTATATGATGCAGTTTGGTTACGCCGTGGACTTTGGCTTAGGGGAAGGAAACTATCGACTGATTTTGGGCATGTCCAGCGATGATTTCAGCAATGTCGCCAAAACGAGTAAAGAACGGAAGAGCTGCGCTATAGCCTCCTTTGACCAGCAATTAGGTGAGATCTTAGGGGCGTGGATCCGGTTTGGATGGCAGGATGACAAAGCGGCCATCGATTATAAGGATATCTATTCTGGCGGCTTCAACATAAGTGGAAACCTCTGGGGCCGAGAGTGCGACAACCTCGGGATCGGCTATGCCCACCTGGTCGGCGGCAACCTGGATGTGGACCATACGGACGTGTTTGAGATCTACGGCCGGTTTGCCCTGAACGATATCTTTGCCGTCACAGGGGATGTGCAATATATGAAAGACTCAATGAAAGAGGGAGACAGCCCGAAAGGCTGGATCTTCGGGCTGCGGATGACAGCGGAATTTTAAAGCATCACAAAATGGGCCTTACTCTCTCTCCGCTTTGTAGACAAGGCCGTTTCGTCAGATTGGGCGAGAGAGAGCAATTCCTGTGGTTGCGTAATTATCTGTTTTGTTCTACATAGTGTCCGAACGAAAACTAGGATTTTTTGTTCAGATCAAGCCTCCGGCCTGGAG
>CAZFSF010000135.1:0-7235 GCA_964522045.1 uncultured Desulfobacteraceae bacterium | reverse complement strand
TGGCTGGGGGACGAGGATTCGAACCTCGGTCAACGGGACCAGAACCCGCCGTATTGCCCCTATACGATCCCCCAGTAATCTTTTAATTTTGCTTATTCTTGCTGAAAAGTCAAGGGAAAAATTTGAGATCCGGCATTACCCTTCCCCCGCCTTCCAGCATCTTACCAGATGATCCTCGCTGACACACGCGAAGCCTATCTCCTCCTCTCTGCACCGTTCTTCCACTTTGGGGCACCTTCCCTGGAACTTACACCCTGGTGGCGGGTCTAAAGGACTTGGGACATCACCACTCAAGGATTCAAGCTCCAATCTCTTGCCAGGTTCGGCCACGGGCACTGCTGAAAGAAGGGCCAAGGTGTAGGGGTGAAGCGGACTCTCAAAGAGTTCTTCGGTGCTTGCATATTCCATAATATGACCTAAATACATTATTGCCACCTTATCGCTCAGGTAACCGACCACATTTAGATCATGAGAGATAAAGAGATAGCTGAGTCCGAGCCTGTCCTGCAGGTCTTTAAGGAGGTTTATGATCTGGGCCTGGATTGATACGTCCAAGGCCGAAACAGGCTCATCACAAATGATCAGGGATGGCGATACGCTCAATGCCCGCGCCACACCTACCCGCTGTCGCTGCCCCCCGCTGAATTCGTGGGGATAGCGGTCGGAGCTGATGGCTGAAATCCCCACCATTTCAAGGAGTTCGTCCCTGCGATTCCTCCGTTCTCCTTTTGACAGGTCCATGCCTCTAAGACCTTCGTCTATGGTTTGGCCTACAGTCATCCTGGGATTAAGAGATCCGAAGGGGTCCTGAAAAACGATCTGCATCTCTTTTCGCAGATGTTTCATCTCCCTGTGAGAGATATTAGTTATGTCACTACCCTTATATATAAGTTTGCCTTCATCGGGTTCAATCAGTCTGAGGATAACCTTGGCCACAGTAGATTTGCCACACCCGCTTTCTCCCACGAGAGCTAAGGTTTTTCCCGGTTCTATCTCAAGATCGACTCCGTCAACTGCCTTGATCCATCCGGCAGCCCTCTGGAAGAACCCCCTTAGGACAGGAAAGTACTTCTTCAGCCCCTCAACACGCAGGGTGATGTTCTGCTTAGTGATTCGTGATTCGTCATTCGTCATTTCAAATACGACCTACCGTTCCACTTTCAAAGGAATGTTTCTCCAACCCTGGGGCCAAATAGCTGCCACAGAATTCAATCCCTAAATTCCTCAATGCTCTAATCCCTAAGTCTTCCATCTTCAATCCCTAAATTCCTGAATTCCCAAAATCCCTAAATATTCAATATTCAATCCAAAACCGGACAGCGGCTAAGGTGCCCTTCCCCATGCTTACACATCTCAGGGAACCTGGTCTTGCAGGTTTCAATGGCAAAAGAGCACCGGGGATGAAAGGGACAGCCGGGCGGTTTAAAAGCGGGGTTGGGCACTGCACCGGGGATGCTGTGAAGCCTCCTGCCACGCCTGGACCGTCCTGGCAGGGAGGCCAACAGGCCCTGTGTATAGGGGTGACGAGGGTTCTGGAAAATTTGGTAAGTGTCGCCCATTTCCACAATAACCCCTGCATACATGACATTCACGCGATCGGCAATATTGGCCACTACGCCCAGGTCGTGGGTGATATAGAGGATCGACATGGATGCTTTTTGCTGAATCGACTTCATCAGATTCAGGATCTGGGCCTGAACCGTCACGTCAAGGGCTGTGGTCGGCTCATCAGCAATAATCAAGTCGGGGTTACAGGCTAAGGCCATGGCAATCATTACCCTCTGACGTTGCCCCCCGCTCAACTGGTGTGGGTAATCTTTCAAACGTTGTTCAGGCGATGGAATCCCGATATCTCTTAAGAGTTGCACACATCTCTCGCGCAGTTCCTCGGGCTCGACCTGTTCGTGGATTGTTATGGCCTCCCCGATCTGATCGCCGATGGTAAAAACAGGGTTCAATGATGTGAGCGGTTCCTGGAAAACCATGGCTATATGGTTTCCGCGGATCTTCTGCATATCGGTCTCATCCAGATCTAAGAGATCAACACCATTGAAAAACACCCTGCCACCCATAATTTCACCGGGCGGACTTGGGATAAGGCGGAGGATAGTTAGGGCTGAAACCGTCTTCCCACAGCCGGATTCTCCTACGAGACAGACCGTTTCTCCCGGCCGGATATCAAAGCTGACCCCGTCCACGGCACGGGCTACCTGATCCTTTGCCCGAAAATAGACCTTCAGATCCTGAACTGAAAGCAGGTTTTTCATATGGCATATATCTCAATTTTAGACACTTTAGGCACTTCTCCCCTTCCCTACCCCTTTTCCCTCAGCTTTGGGTTCATGGCATCCCTCAGGCCCTCACCGAATAGATTAAAGCATAGGACTACAATCAATATGGCAATCCCCGGTATGAACGTAAGCCATGGCGCATCAAAGATAAAACGTTTTCCATCTGAAAGGATATTCCCCCAGGTGGCGTGGGGGGGCGGCACACCAAATCCCAAGAAACTGAGGCCTGCCTCGGTCAATATGGCCATGGCTATGCCGATGGTGGCCGATACTAAGACCGGAGCAATGGCATTGGGCATCATATGACGAAAAATTATGCGAAAGTTGCCAACACCAAGGGCCTTTGCCGCGGTCACAAAGTCCTGCTCCCGTAGGGAAAGAAATTCGGCACGGACAAAGCGCGTGGTCCCCATCCAGCTCGTCAGGCCGATGACGATCATGATGTTGTACATGCTTGCCGGGAGAAGGGCTACCACAGTGAGTATGAGAAAAAAAGTCGGGAAACAGAGCATTATGTCAACCGTTCGCATAATAATGGTATCGATAGAGATAGCGCCCTTGTGCATCAGGTTGAACCACTTTGGCAGGGTGCGCTTTGCTAAAATTCTTTTTGAAAAGATGGAGAAAAAAATATAGGCGTGCCCGACAATAAGGACCCCAATCCCAGTATACGTCTCACTTAGCGCAAGGAAAATTCCCCCTGTTATGAGAACGCACGAAACGATAATCTGGTCATAGCGGAGATGACCCTGACCAAAATATCCGGCAATACCCCCCATGAATATGCCCACCAAAACTGATATCCCCACTGCCACAAACCCCACTGTCAAGGACACCCAGGCCCCCTGGAGCATCCTTGCAAAAACATCCCGCCCCAAATCATCGGTTCCGAAGAGATAGATACCTAATGTGGGAATTTCCGCCGGTTGCAATGTCTCAATGTTGGGCCTTGTGAGGGGGGGAAGAAGTTTTTCCTGTAGCCGGATCATGGCCGGGTCAAAAACAGGTTCCTGGCCAGAGGTCAGAATAACTCCGATGACAGCGCTAATAAGAAAAAATACAAAAATGATTAGACCCAGGATAGCAAGCCTGTTTTGTTTGAACAGTTGCCACAGCTCCTCTAAACGTGTCTGCTTCGGGGCTAAGGGGGATTCTAATATCTGTTGGTCACTGGTCACTGGATGCTGGATCACTGGATACTTGATACTGGTTACTGGATATTGGGCATTGGTTGCGCGTTACGGGTTGCGGGTTGCGTGTTATTCGTAAATATTCAATCTTCAATATTCAATATTCAATGTCACAATCGTATTCTCGGGTCTACAACGAGATAGAGGAGATCTGAGATAAAGGTGCCGACCAAGACAAGCACTGCCGCAATGAAATTGACGGTCAGTATGACCGGATAATCCCTTGCGAGGATAGCCTCATAGGCCATTCTCCCCATACCGGGCCAGGAAAAGATCGATTCGATTATCACCGATCCCCCGATCAGGCCCGGCAGGATCAATCCAAACATGGTCACAAAAGGCAACAGGGCATTTCGAAGTGCGTGTTTGTAATGGACCTGTTCCGGCGGTAGCCCTTTGGCTTTGGCGGTCCTCACATAATCCTGGCCTTCCACCTCGAGCATCTGGCTCCGAACGTATCTGGACAGGATCGCTATACCGCCGGTGGCGCCCAATACAGATGGGATCAGGAGGTGCCAGATCCGGTCCATTAGCATATTCCCCCAGGAGGAAGCCCCGAGTCCGAAGGTTTCCATCCCTATTACCGGCACATGGAGAGTCGTGACCACAAGAATAATCAGGATGTAGGCAAAAAAGAAGCCGGGGATCGATATAAGGAGATAGGAAACAAAGGTGGCGCTCCGATCATATATTCCACCTCTGAAAATAGCCGAGCGGATCCCAACCGGAAAAGAAAGGGTCCAGGTAAGGATAGTCCCCACAATAAACAGGGGGAGGCTGTTCAGGAATCGTTCCCATATTTTTGTCAGTACAGACTGGTTATCTTTCCATGAAACAATCTTTCCGGTGAACAGATCTCTGTAGAAATAGAGGTATTGGTCATAAAGGGGCTCATCTAAATGGAATTCCTTTTTGAATCGCTCCACCATCTCAGGCGTAAACTTGGGGTTCATCGGATCCACCTGACTCGGTTCGCCAGGCGCGAGATGGATAATCAGAAAGGAGACCACAGATACAAAAAATAGGGTAATAATCTTCTGTACGATGCTTCGTCCGATAAATGAAAACATGGGAAACCTCTTACCACCCTTCTGATGCAAAATCAGGCATCTCGGGGATTTTTAACCATCTGTTGAAGTGAAAGGTATAATCTCCGGTCTTTGTGGGCTTGATCTTTTTATATAGCATGACCCCGTCCTCATCAAAATCCTTTATGACGATTCGCTTATCTAAAACAGCTGTCCATTTGCCCACATAGAGAAAGGTATAGGGCTGTTCATCGGCAATTATTTTATGGAGTCTGTGGCAGTATTCCACCTGCTTTTCATAATCATACTCCTGCCGGATCTTGATGATAAGATCATCAGCCTCTTTGTTCTTGAAACCCACGAAATTGAGTTGATAGGAATGGGTCTGGCTGGAGTGCCATATCTGATAGAGATCAGGATCAATACCCATGACCCAGCCCAAGATGAGGGCATCAAAATCCAGCTTATTCACCCTCTCCTGGATAAATACCGACCACTCTAATATATCGGTACGGACATCGACACCGATCTGTTTCCAGCCGTCCTGGGCAATGGCCAGAATGGCCTTGCGAATGTCATTTCCGCTGTTGGTAATCAAAGTGAATTCCAGTCTTTTTCCATCCTTTTCCAGCCAGCCGTCCCTGTTGCGGTGCCAGCCAGCCTCTTTCAAGAGATCAAGCGCCCCTTTTGGATCATAGGGAAGAGGTTGGACTTTATGATCATAGTAGTCGGTCTGTTTGGGGAAGGGACCGGTAATCCTCTCTCCCTGGTTATACAGGACATAGTCGATTATCTTATTCACATCTATGGCCATGCCCAGTGCCCTTCGCACTCTCACATCATTAAAGGGTGCCCTCCGCATGTTGTATCCGATGTAGGTATATCCAAAGGATGTGCCAGAGAAGCTTTGGAATCTGGGATCCTTTTTGAGACGTGCCACCTGGTGGGGCTGCACCTGGTAGCTGTCCAAGGTCCCGGCATAGAATTCCATCTCCTGGGTCAGGAGATCCGGGATGATACGCATGGCATATCGCTTGTAATTGGGCGATCCTTCCCAGTAATCCTCAAACCGAGTTAGGTCAATGAACTGATCTGATTTCCATTTCTGAAAGACAAAAGGACCGCATCCCATGGGATGACGGTCAAAGCCGCTCTGTCGCATGGAAAATTTGTCAGGATCTTTGCCCAAGAGCCTGGCCTCTTTTTTGAGGGCCTCCCGGTTGAGGATGTGCTCCGGGAGTATTCCCATGCCCCATGTGCCCAGGGCCGGGGAGTAGAGCCTCTTATAGACTATACGCACGGTCAGGGGATCGATGACCTCCACTTTCTTTATCGGTTCATAGTCGGAGGTGCGCGGTGAGAGGTTCTTGGGGTCCATGATGGCCTCGTAGGTAAACCGGACATCACCGGCATCAAAGACATGGCCATCATGAAACCTGACATTCGGCCTCAGATGAAAAATGATGACAGGGTTATGCTCTATGGCCGGCAGGAATTCTTTGGCGTAGGCGGCTAACCTCTTTTTATCCACCAAAGGGTCAGTTTTAAGGTGCTGAGAGCCATCAAAGGATACAAAATAATCATTGCCTAAGATCTTTGAAAGATTCATGAACAGGTCTTGATCCACTTCAGCAAGGGTTAACTTGATCCGGGCAGGAGTCTGAATTGTGACCTCTATCTCTTGTTCATTTTTGTCTTCTTTGGTTGCCTTGTAATGCCTCCTCTTCACTACCTTCTCAGGAGGTATTATCCTAATCTTTTTGATACGATCTAAGGTGGCCTTCAATCCCGGCTCCAGACCCGCCCCTCGCTTTTTGGCTTCACGAAGGATCCGGGCTACCCCTTCGGCGTCGGCCTCACCGACTCCCGGTATCACGGCATGGGGATTCAGATAGAAATAGGCCTCTTCAGAGATCTCCCAGGAGGTGGCAAGTCGCCCCCTGAAACGGAGTTCTTCGTCACGATCAAGGAGGCTGTCAAAAACAAGGGATTCTATCTGGCTGCTGGTGCTATTGGACGAGATAATGGGATTCAGGGAGGTGGCATCCCCCATGGATGCCGTAATATATTCGTGGAGACGGCCGGGGTTCCCCTTTGTCTGTTCCTCATAGGTTGGGACCCATAGATAAGACTGGAGCAGAAAGAGTATGACAAGCGTGGGGATGAGTATGAGAATGCGTCTAATAGTCATGGCAAAAGAAGTGCCTATTGATCCCGCTTGCAGCGGGGAAGTGACCTAAAGTGCCTAAAATGCCTAAAGTTATGGTAATCACCGAGAGATATACGACAAATTTTTCGCAAACATGATTTGAATAAATTAGGTGCTGAAGTGAGCGAAAGTGCCCCGTTAAATACATAGCCCTATTTAGTGTCTGAACGAAACAACTTCCCTATTTCATAATCTTAATCATAATCGTAATCTTACTCAAAACGATTATGATTAAGCATACGAATCAAAGATCCGATGTCAAAGTAGGTAACGGCTCATACCCACAACCCTCTGGATTGACTATTGAAAAAACAACTGAATGACAGCTGAGCGAATGCCCAGTGACTTTGGACTATCAACCTGCAACCTGAAACGTGCAACGTGTAACCTGAACCCCGCAACTGGGTCAATACCCAGCACCTAAATTTTATTGGGTTGTTTCATGCCAGGTTGGCTCACAAAATAGGGAATTGAGGCGTATCAGTCAAGGGAAAAGGGTAGATTCAACTATGGCAGG
>CAZFSF010000134.1:0-7299 GCA_964522045.1 uncultured Desulfobacteraceae bacterium | reverse complement strand
AGGATTAGAATTATGAGGAAGGTGATTTTCTTGAATCTCATGGTGCCTTCTTTTAGAAACGAGCCTGGAAAAGCAAAATATAAATAAACTTTACAAGGTTAAGATATTTTTATGTAGTATTCATTATTAACAGGTTTGTTATTGACTTTAAAGTTTTTCGGTATTAAACTTATCACTCAATAGCTGTTTGACATTGTTTCGCATATTGGAAAGTCCATCGGATAAATCAAAATATAGAGGAGTGTGCTATGCCAAAGATCATGACCACTAAGGAAATCGCAAAATATTTAAAATTACATGAAATCACAATCTGTAAGTATGCAGCAGAAGGTAAAATCCCTGCTATCCGGATCGGCAGGGTTTGGCGGTTCGATAAAGATGCTATCGACAGATGGATCGGCGGAGAGCAAAGGAGTTGAGGCTCGCCCGAGGCGGGACCCAACCATTTGACGATCTCTTTAATCACGAATAAAGGAGATAGGGTTTTCTCCAACTAACATAGGATTCGAGTTCCGGCAACCAACCCTCTCTTATAAGAGGAAGGGGTTTGCCAGACTCGAGACCACGCCTCAAGGATGAATCGCCCATGATCAAATCAATGGGCTTTTTTTTGTATTCATACTCATAGGGAGGTTGTTTCCACGCAAAATCCTGCCGATGGAGTTCCAAAATTGTCTGCAACAGGGCAAGTGAGGTGTAATAGGGTTCATAAGCGTGTGGATCAAGAATGTGTATTATAAACCCGTGGCAGAGTTCCCCTGCCCATTTATGGAATGTTGGGCGAAACTGGTACTCTTGGAGATAACAGCCTGCCCTGACACCCGTATCCAGCATCTTTTTGATGGCCTTAGTATCTAAAAAAGGCGCTCCAAAGATCTCAAAAGGCCGGCATGTTCCTCTTCCTTCAGAAAGATTTGTTCCTTCCCAGATCACCTGGCCTGGATAGACTTGGGCGGTTTGCGACAAAGGCATGTTAGGAGATGGCATAGTCCATCTTAGGCCTGTTTGGTCCCATAACATATTCCGTTGCCATCCCTGCATCGGTATGATTTCCAGGTTGCAGTCAAGATCGAACAGATGGTTGAAAATTCGGGCCATCTCTCCTATTGTCAGACCATGACGCATTGGCAAGCTGCAGGTGCCTACAAATGAATATAGCTCGGGCTGTAGCAGGTTTCCCTCGACCACATCTCCACCTAATGGATTGGGGCGGTCCAAAATAACCACCCTCTTACCGTACTTTGCCGCTGCCTTGAGGCAGTTGAGCATGGTGGAGGCAAAGGTGTAAACTCTGGTGCCCACATCCTGAAGATCTATGACAAGGGTATCAATCAAATCAAACATGGTCGAAGCCGGAAGCCTCGATGCTGCATAAAGGCTGAAGATGGGAATTTTCAATGTCTCGTCATGTGAATGGGGGGTTTCCACCATATTGTCCTGGTCTTCGCCTCCATAGCCATGTTGTGGACCGAGAAGGGCCTTTAATTGACCGGGGAATAGGTGCGCAATGACCTCCCTTGCGGTACTCAGATTGTGATTTATTGAGGCCTGGTTGGCAAGGAGACCCAGCCTGTTGCCGTTCAGCCTTTTCCACTTCTCTAATCCTATGCAGTCAAGTCCTGTGAGAACATGGGTCATTTTCAACAGATTCTCCAATACGAAGCGTTTTTTCGGATCTTATGGCATGCATGATCCCTTTTCAAGATTATTTGGTTTTCACTTGAATAATATTCGAATCTGTTCAAAAAATATGAGCAGGAAAGCCCAAAACCGGACATCGGCAATCAACAAGCAACAATCAAGAATCCGCAACGCAATCCTTCTATTTCCGGTAGCCTTCCTGATCTTTTTTGTGGTATCCCTCTATGCAGGGGAAATTTATCTCTTCGAAGAGAGTGGAATCAAGGTCCTTTTTGAGTCTCCTCATGAACCGGTTGCAAGAGAACTGGCAGAAATCTATCCGGAGGTCAGGGCAGAGCTTGAAAATATCTTTGGATGGGACTTGAATATAATCCCGTCTATAATCCTTATTAGGGAGAACAAGCAGTTTCAGCAGATGATTAGGAGTCCACTTACCGTGGCATTTGCTGTCCCTGAAAAGGATCTCATCGTAATCGATTACTCGAAGATGAGTGCCCGTCCTTTGAGCCTTAGAAATATCTTTAAGCATGAACTTTGTCACCTCCTGCTACACCGGCACATAAAAAGAGCTGCTATCCCACGGTGGCTTGATGAGGGCATTGCTCAATGGGTGAGCGACGGTGTAGGTGATATCATATTGGATCAAAAAAGGTCCCTCCTGAACAAAGCAGTCTTCAGGGGACGATTTATTCCCCTCGGTTCATTAGTGAGGGGATTTCCACGCCGCGAACAGGATCTGATATTGGCTTATGAGGAGAGCAGAAGCTTTGTAGACCACATCATCGCCAAATTTGGAAGAGAGGGTGTACTTGAGATCTTAGACAATATGAAAAGGGGCGAAAATGTTCATGCTGCTGTTTTGAGATCATGCTCCATACCCTTGGAAGACCTGGAAGAGGGATGGCACAGCGCTCTCAGAAGAAGGATTACCTGGTTCACCTATCTCAGTTACAATCTCTATGAGATACTTTTTGCCTTTGCTGCCCTTATCACCATTTACGCGGCCATAAGACTAATGTTGAGGAAAAGACGCCTTATGAAGGAAGAGATGGAAGAGATGGGATGAGTATGCAGTATGGAGTAAGGGGTAAGCAGTAAGGAGTAACCCGGATAAACCGGCCGCCGAACCGTAAAGCCTACGGCTCGGAGAGAATCGAACAATGATTTTATTACACGAAGGCCACCTAAAGGAGCTTAAAAAATGGAATTTCCTTATCTGTTTTCACCGATAAAAATCAACAACATGACACTTAAAAACCGGATCGTTATGACGGCCATGCACCTGGCTTACACTCCGAAAGGAGAGGTCACGGAGCGTCTCATTGATTTCTACGCCATGCGGGCGAGGGGGGGTGTTGGCCTCGTGATTGTAGGCGGGTGTCCGGTCGATGAATATGGTGGCATGCCGAGTATGATTTCTATCTATGATGACTGTTATATCCCGGGACTTGAAAGGCTGACCCATGCAGTGAAAAGCTGTGGCGCAAAGATCGCTGCCCAACTCTACCAGGCAGGACGTTATACACATTCTTCCATGATAGGGGGGCGGAAACCGTTTTCATCCTCAGCGGTTCGGTCTAAGTTGACAGGAGAAACGCCGAGGGCCTTAGAATTAGAGGAAATTCCAGGGGTGCAGGACAGCTTTGCGGAGGCGGCTCTGCGTGCCAAAAGGGCCGGGTTTGATGCGGTGGAGATCTTGGGGAGTGCAGGATATCTGATCAGCCAGTTTCTGTCGCCTGTTACAAACCTGCGTGAAGACGAGTACGGTGGTCCCTTGGAGAACCGTATGCGCTTCGGTTTAGAGATCATCCGGAAAGTGAGAAAGGCTGTTGGCACGGGATATCCTCTCTTTGTGCGGGTAGCAGGGAATGACTTTATGGAAGGGGGGAACACAAACCGTGAGGCAAGATTATTTGCCATTGAAGCTGAAAAGGCGGGTGCGGATCTTTTTAACGTTACAGGCGGCTGGCATGAGACCCGGGTTCCTCAGTTGACCATGTGCGTCCCCCGCCAGGGGTATGTTTACCTTGCTCAGGGTATTAAATCCGTTGTTTCAGTCCCGGTCTTAGCCAGCAACCGGATCAACGACCCTTGCACGGGGGAGGAAATCCTGCGCAATGGAGCGGCAGATATGGTGACCATGGCGAGGGGTTTGTTGGCTGACCCGGATCTTCCCAATAAGGCCCGGGAGGGAAAATCGCGTCTCATCTATCATTGCGTTGCCTGTAACCAGGGATGCTTTGACTCCATTTTTCAGGGTCGTCCGGCCACCTGTCTCGTCAATCCGATTGCAGGGAGAGAGGAGGAATTTACGTTTCAACCTGCCCCTGATCCGAAAAAGATCTTAGTCATAGGCGGGGGCCCTGCCGGCATGAAGGCGGCCTGTACAGCATCGGAGCGGGGCCATGATGTAACATTGATCGAAAAGGAGGGTAGGTTAGGGGGACAATTGCTGCTTAACCGTCTGATCCCTGGAAGGGAGGAGATGGAGACCGTGGCCGTTGACCTGATCAATAATCTGAAGGCTCGAAACGTGGAGATCATTCTGGGTAAAGAGGCGGATGGCCGTTTAATCCGGGAAATAAATTCTGACGCGGTTGTGGTGGCTACCGGAGCCAGGCCTGTGCTCCCCGATATCCCCGGTATTGCCGGCCAAAATGTTGTTCAGGCATGGGATCTCTTGGATGGGCGTGCCGGAACAGGAGAAAGAGTAGTTATCGTAGGGGGGAATGCGGTCGGTCTGGAGACGGCTCTTTATCTGGCCAATCAGGGGACCCTTTCGCCAGAGGCCCTCCACTTCCTTATGGCCAACAGGGCAGAGTCAATCGAGACCCTGACAGAGCTTTTAAACAGGGGTATTAAAGAGGTAACGGTCGTCGAAATGACTAAAAAGGCCGGTAACGATATAGGGCTTACCACCCGGTGGACAGTAACCGGCGAATTGAAACGTCTCGGTGTTCGGGTCATAACAGAAACAAGGGCCGTTGGGATCACGCCGGAAGGTCTTGAGATAGAGCGTAAGGGTGGTATTGATTTATTAGCCGCTGACACCATCGTGATTGCGGCCGGTTCAAGATCTGAAAACTCGCTTGTTGATAAACTCAAGGGGCTAATCCCGGAGGTTCTAATGGTAGGGGATGCAAAGACACCCCGTAACGCCTTAGAGGCCATCAGGGAAGGGTTCGAGGCTGCCTTGAGGCTATAATTCCCCTGCACCTATTAATCTGTGAACGATGGCGACGGAGGATAACAAATGGGCAAAGACAATATAATTTTCCTGGAAGTCATAGAATGGTTTGACGAGACCGGCAAAGAACTGATCCACAGGATACCTGAACAGGGATCGGGGGAGATCAAATACGGGGCCCAGTTGATTATCCGTGAGAGCCAGGCAGGCGTACTGTTTTATAAAGGCAGGGCGTGTGATGCCTTCGGTCCTGGTCGTCATACCCTGAAGACCGGCAACCTTCCGATTCTCACCAAGATCTTAGCCATTCCCTGGGCAATGACGAGTCCCCTTCGGGCAGAGGCCTACATCGTTAACATGAAGGTTTTTCCCAACCTCAGATGGGGCACAAGGGAGCCGGTGGCCTTTAAAGACTCGGAATTGGGACTCATCAGGCTCAGGGCCTACGGTGTATTCAACATCCAGGTGATCCAACCGCTACTCTTTATCAACACCTTGGTGGGCACCATGGGGACGTTTGATACGGGAGAGATTGAAGAATACCTGAAAAGGGTCATTGTTTCGCGCTTTAACGACCATTTGGGCGAGCATTTAGACAGCCTACTCAATCTCCCAGGGACCTACGAAGAGCTCTCCGAGGGCCTGCAAAAAAAACTCGTGAATGACTTGGGTCATTTTGGCCTGGCCCTGACGGATCTTTACATAACATCGATTACGCCTCCCCCCGAGGTGCAAGAGGCCATTGACGACAGGGGAAGGCTGAACGTGATCCAGGATCTGGACCGCCTGGTCAAGCTCAAGGCCGCCATGGCCATGGAGAAGGCCGCTGAGTCACAGGGTGAGGCAGGGGCCGGTATGGGCATGGGTATGGGTTTCATGATGCCGGCCATGTTTGCCGATGCCTTCAGACCCCAGCCCGGGTCCGCGGCCGGTGCGCCTCCTGCAGAGACCCGCTGTCCGGACTGCAAACAACCCATTTCAAAGGATGCAAAATTCTGCCCTAATTGCGGGCATCAGCAGATAGTCTTTGATCAATGCGTCAACTGTGGCAAAAATCTCCCGCCCCACGCAAAATTCTGTCCCAAGTGCGGTCATCGGGCCGACGAAAAACCGGTAGTCAGGACCTGCCCCCACTGCAATGCCGAAAATCTGCCGGGTTCCGCATTTTGCAATCAATGCGGGGAAAGGCTTTAGGATTGCGGATTGCGGATTGGGGACTGAGGCATAAGGACTTGAAGAATTCATGGGTTTTACGGTAGAGCAGGAATGCCCGCAGTGTGGGGCGCCCGTTGAGTTAGGTGAAACCGATCGTCTTCTTCGTTGCGCCTACTGCGACGTTAACAGCTTTCTTTTTGCAGACGATTATTTCCGGTTTGTCCTTCCCCATAAGGTCCGCGGCAAAGAGATCATTTACGTCCCCTATCTCCGTTTCAAGGGAAGCGCTTTTTCATGCGATAGCCATGGGGTTCGGCACCGGATTGTGGACATCACCCGTTTGGGAGTGCCGTTCAAACGGTTTCCTGTCTCCCTGGGGCTGAGACCCCAGGTCATGAAAATGAAGTTTGTGAAAAGAGACACTGAAGGCTTGTTCCTGAGGTGTTTTTCCAAGTTCTCTGATCTGCCGGCCCGGGCAGAAAGGCATTCATCGGCCTTGGATTCAGGAACGGTCTTTCACAGGGCATATATCGGAGAGGCCATGAACCTCATCTATCTCCCCCTGTATGTGGAAAAGAAAACCCTGTTTGATGGCATTACTAACGGGCCGATCGCCAAATTGCCAAGGGATAGCGATATATTGTCCTCCATCATTGACAGGAATCCACGCTGGGGTCTTACCTTTCTGGCCACCCTTTGCCCCCGGTGCGGCTGGAACCTGGAGGGCGAAAAGGACAGCGTGGTCCTGACCTGCGGCAATTGCGAAACTGCCTGGGAGGCGAAGAGGGGGAGGTTGGTTAACGTAAATCTCCATATAGCGGCCGGGGATCATCCGGATAACGTTTATCTCCCCTTCTGGAAGATGTCTGTCCGGGCCAAGGGGATAGCGATCAACTCTTACGCCGATTTCATTCGGGTCACCAACCAGCCCAAGGTAATCCGGAAGGAGTGGGAAAATCGAGATATGAGTTTCTGGAGCCCGGCGTTTAAGATCCGGCCCAAGGCGTTTCTATATCTATCAAGACGGTTGACTGTGGGCCAGGCAGAGCTGGATGTGAGGGGAAAATTTCCTAAGAAAAACCTCTATCCGGCAACGCTACCCCTCAGCGAGGCGATACAGGGAATAAAGGTCACTTTAGCGGGGTGCGCTATTACCAAGAAAAAGGTAATACCCCTGCTCCCTGACATAAGTTTCTCTGTCAAGAGCACCTCCCTTGTTTACCTTCCCTTTGGGGAGACGCCCTATGAAATGGTCCAGCCACATACCAGTGTCAGCATTAACAAAAAATCCCTCGAATTCGGGCATTATCTTTAAT
>CAZFSF010000133.1:2550-7596 GCA_964522045.1 uncultured Desulfobacteraceae bacterium | reverse complement strand
GGCGTGGACAAGGGTATGGCACATTCAGGCCCTATGATGTCTACCCCGGCGTCAATGGCATAACGCGCCTGTTTGTAGACATCCTCCGGAGTGCCCTGGTAAAGCACCTCGGCATTGTTGACGTTTCCCACAAGACAGAGACGATGCCCGACTGTTTCAACCGCAATCTTTGCATCAACCTGCCATTCAAAATGATATCCGTCAAACCCAGCATCGGCAAACATCTCAAGCCTGTCCGTGCAGTTTCCGCATACATGGAGAATCAAAGGGCCTTCGATTGCAGCGGTCAGCTCCTTATGGACCGGCAGAAGGTATTCTTCGTAGTGGTAGGGACCAACCAGGTTGCCGGTGGCATGGTCAGCAAGGATCACAATATCTGCGCCGGCCTGGAACTGGGCCCTGGCAGAGGCAATGGTAGCAGGCATTAACTGACGCAGCATCTTTCTTATATTATCCTTTTCCTCCATCCCTATCTGAAGCAGAAAATTCTGGGTCCCTGCCATATGATACGAAAGGGTCCATGGTCCCATGACCTTGCCAATAATGGCCACCTTCCCGCCCACGTGATGACGCAGGATGGAAAGGGCATCAAGAACAACACGCATGGAAGGTCTTTCCAAGAAATCTTCAGGGACCTCCACATCAGAGAAATCCTCATGGGGGAAATATTTGGTGTCAGGCATCGTGTCCCTGTCTCCCCAGTCCACCTCGCACCCGAGGGCGGCCGCCTCTTGATCAACACTGTACTCCGGCATAACCGTATCGAAACCAAGGATTTCATGGCCTGCTAAGGCCAGATCAGCCATTGCCCGGGGGTTCAGATGGGCGTCTGGAAAAGATATCCCGCAGGCATCCATCAATCCGTGACACACAATAGATGTGGGGTTTCCCACCGGTGGCCGGTCTCCCTTCATCCCTTTGTATAAGGCCGACATGATCAGGTTATAGGGTGTTGATTTCATAATCGCTTTCTCCTTATAGAGTTATCGGTTCAAGGTCAACAGACTCATAAAAAGAACTTTTTCCGGGCAATTCCTGAATTCCTATCCCACTATGCGCGAGACCAAATCCGTGCAAGAAGGGCTTTCTACATGGACGTCAAATGTTGGGGGTGGCTCAAGGTTCGGCAATAATTTACAAAATAAGGTCGCTTACATTGATCTTAAGCATCTTTGTGCTGGCCAATATTCGGGCAGCATTCCGCTCAATCGCCTGAATCCCCTGTCCCTTCTCTATCAATTCGTTTGCCCGTTTTTCGATCCCTTCTATCATTTTGTTAATCTCTTTCAAGTCTATTCTGGTCATAACCTGTCTTCTCCCTAATGTTCATTTCGGAGATCTTTAAAACGCCTGGCCTTGACATCATATCTCGGTAATGATCCATAAGGATGGAACGAAATATTATACCGAAGGTTGGTCTTAAGCCTCAATTGGTCATTCAGTTTGGCTAAGACCGCCTCTCTAAGATTCTCCGCCTCAGGCTGCAATTCCACTTTCAGAGAGATATCGTCGGTATCTCCCCTTTTCGTCACTATCGCCTCATATTCGTCCCCTAACTCAGGAACCCCCCTTACCGCCTCCTCAATGGCCGTGGGCGCAAGTAGCACTCCCTTTACCTTGGTAATATCATCTGCCCGCCCGACAACTCCACCCTTGATCATACGAAAGGTCCGGCCGCAGGGGCATTGCTGTTCGTGCCACATAATTATATCCTTGGAATCAAATCGAATACACGGCTGGGCCAGCCGGTCAAAGGCAGTGATCACCATTTTCCCCTGTTTGTTAGGCTCCTCAATGATCTCCCCGCTTTCTATATCCTCAATCTGTACTAAAAAGAGACCCTCGTTCACGTGCAGTCCCCCTGGCTGTTCCGTACACTCATAGCTCCAGGCACCGATTTCAGTAGCGCCTATGTGGTCATACACCTTGGCGCCCCAGGCATCCTCCATCCTCTTCTTGGTCGTTGGGATGCTGGCGCCAGGTTCGCCGGCACAGGTGATCTTTTGAATATCAAGATCCTTTGCCGGGTCAAGCCCCAACTTTTTCCTTGCAGTGTCAGCCATACCCAAAATGTAAGTGGGGGTTGCCATTGTTGCCGTAGCCTTGAGTTCCTGCATCTTCAGAAGACGGGCTTCAGTATTGAGAACTCCACCAGGTACCACTTCGCATCCTAATTTTTCAGCGCCGTAATGTCCGGCCCAGAATGCCACAAAGATGTTGTAGCCAAATGGGATAAATACCCTGTCCGCTTTCCGGTAACCTTGTGAGTAGAGGATATAGGCCCATGATTCCGCCCACCACTCCCAGTCCTCCCAGGTATCCGGTTGATAGACCGGCTGGCCTGTGGTGCCGCTGGTCTGACGAAACTCCGAGATATCCTCCAGAGGAACACAAAGCATATCGCCATAGGGGTAGGGTTCCTTTTTCTGAATCCCCCGCATCATGCTTTTTTCCACTTTGGGCACACGCGCGATATCCTCCATGGTCTTGATGTCTCCCGGCTCCAAACCGGCATCCCTGTACAACTGGCCATGGAACTTGGAGTGCTTGAAGGCCCACTCCATAATACGTCTAAACTTCTTTACCTGTAGTTTTACAATCTCTTCCCTTGGCAAAGTTTCAAGGAGAGGATTCCAAAACACCTCTGATTCAGAAACCATTATGGCCCTCCATTGCAGCAATCATAAACTCTACTGGCCAATACCCAGTACCTAATACCCGATGCCCTATATAACATCAAGTCCCATCTTGCCCGGGTTAAGAATATTATTCGGGTCGAATATCTCCTTTATCTTGCGCATAACATCCATTTCAACCGGGTCATGTTCGAGTCTCATATAGGGCGCCTTTGAGAGACCGATCCCATGTTCGCCCGTGAGTGTGCCGCCTAACTCGCAAGTAAGCCTGAAGATCTCATCAACTGCCTTGCCAGCCCGCTTTACCTGGTCCGGGTCAGAGCTGTCATACATGACCTTGGGATGGAGGTTGCCATCGCCCGCGTGTCCAAAGATAACAAAGGGTAAATGATAGTTATGGACAATGGTCGAAATACCGGTCAGGAGATGGGGCACCTTGGAGATGGGAACAGCCACATCTTCTGACACGTTGTTGGTACGAAGCTGTGAGGCAACACTCCCGGCTGACCTGCGGGCCACCCACAATTCCTCTGCCTCTTCCACAGATTCGGCTGTCCGGATATGGGTTGCCCTGTTTTCATTGAAAATCTTCGTGATCTTGTCCATTTGAGCAGAGACCTCCACCTCGGTGTAACCATCAGTCTCGACTAAAATAATTGCCATGGCATCAGGAAGGTCCATATTTGCGTGCTCCCGAAGAACCATGATGGTATTCTCATCAAGCACCTCCAATACGCTTGGAATAATGCCGGAGTGCATAATACCTGTGACGGCCTGGCCTGCATCCTTGAGACTGGGAAAACGGGCCAGTCCGGTCTTTATGACCGTTGGCTTCGGGTTGATTTTTAAGGTGATCTCAGTAACCACGCCAAGGGTACCCTCTGATCCGACAAAGAGCCGGGTCAAATCATAGCCCGAGACCGACTTCATGCATTGTGATCCGGTCCGCATGATTCGGCCCCCGGGGAGGACGACCTCCAGCCCTAAAACATAATCCCTTGTCACCCCGTATTTTGCACCCCTCATCCCCCCGGCATTGGTAGCCACGTTGCCACCAACCGTGCATACCTTTCCACTGGCAGGGTCCGGCGGGAAGAAAAAACTATACGGGGCTAAGGCCTTCTGCAGATCGTCATAGACTACGCCCGGCTGGACCACGGCAAGGCGATCAGCTATCCTGATGTCAATTATACTGTTCATCCTGCACATATCCATAACAAGGCCCCCGCACACCGGAACTGCAGCTCCGGCTAACCCGGTTCCAGCGCCTCGGGGAATGACAGGGATGCCGTGCTTGTCAGTTATGTTCAGGATCAGAGAAACCTGCCTCACATCAGTCGGCCATACTGCCGCGTCAGGCCGATGATCGTGGTCAGAAGCGTCATAAGAATAAGAGACCAGATCTATCAATAGATCAGTGAAATTCTGTTGACCCGCAATCTCGATCAAGGCCTTTTTGATATCCTCATTCATATTCTGCCTCTGATGAAATAGATTAATTTATTGTGTAATTTCATTAATTTATAGTCAATAGGTCAAGTAGCTATTTTAGGCGGTCGTGGTTCTCCTACTGTCGTTTCATTATCTCATATTCCACGATAACCTTTTCTTGGGAACCTGATTCCGCTTTCAGAAAGGCGGACGGGATAACTACTTTTGCGCTCGTTTCCCCTGAACTGCTGATGCTGTTCAGGGGAATACTTTTGGTATAAAGGGTCGACATGCTGTCGAGGATCGTCTTGGGCCCGCTGAGTTCAATTCTTGAGGGGATGATTTTCGATCGAACAAGATTCAGGTCCGAGGCCAGTTTTCCCACCCAATCCGCCTGTACCGGGAGCGATTTTTTTGTGCGCGTATCCAGATTCACATCGACCATCATCGGCCTTACCTCCCTTAAGGAAAGTCCGGGGGGAATGGAAAGATTGTCGTTGGTAATGGCAAATGTGTTGGTTCCGGTTACGGCCTTACCCAGATCCATTCTCACTCGGATCTGCTCGGGTCGGATGGATCTTAAAAGTGCCCTTGATCCTCTCAAGAAAAGGCGAACAGAAGTCGCGGATGTGTTTAACAGTTCCATCTCGGGGTTCCGGTTGGCATACTCCACGGGAATGTCAAACGTCTTGATGGCATCGAGCCCTCTGCTGATACTGAACCAAACGGCGGAAACAACGAAAAGGGATACAATGACCGCAATCCTCAGCTCAATTTTCCTTTTTTTCAAGTACTGGGTCTGGTTTTCCCGAATTCCAAGGTGTTCCCTTAGGGCTGAGACAAGCGGCTTCCTTTCATTGATGTTGAGCACATCGGCGCCTCGGGTTATGGTAATAGTGCCCCTTTCTTCAGATACGACAATGACCATGGCGTCCGTTATTTCCGACAATCCCGCCGCAGCTCTGTGACGGGTTCCGTA
>CAZFSF010000133.1:0-2450 GCA_964522045.1 uncultured Desulfobacteraceae bacterium | reverse complement strand
CATCATCCAACTGGTCAGAATGAGTCCCATGGATACGGCCATCCTTTGCAGTATCCAGAGAAAGGCGATTCCAAGCAGAACCCTGAAAGCATCTGTTCCTCGAAAAAGCGCGTAGAGACGAAACAGGATATAGGCGTTAAACGCAATATCGATAATATCCTGCCATCGAATGCTGGACACAAAAATCAGGATTTTTTCCAACGCCAATCACTCCGTTACGCTAAATCGCAGGGTTTGAAAAATTTTACCATGAGAATTAGTAATTTCCACGCGCCAGGGGCCGACATCCGTATCTCGAATACGTATTTTGCTGAAGCAGGACCACTTGGGCGGCTTGAGGGTCAGTTTTACCTTTGCATCGGGCTGGTCCCGTTTGAACCAGTTATGATAGATCACCGTTTTTTCAGGCACCGGGTCAAAGGCGGTAAAGCAGGTTGCTCCTTTACGTTCCGCTGAAAAAATGATCGTCTCATTCTTAGGTTCAAGGTCTCCTATACCCTCGCACATGACCGCTTTGACGAGGGTCAGACCGTGCGGCTTTTCAGTGGCCGCGGGCTTGGACTGTGCGTCACCTTCGGCCCCATGTATATTTTGGGCGAAACAAGAAAGGATCGCGGCAATCAGGAACAGAACTGCAATTGTATTTTTCATTTTTTTCATGGAAGCATGTCTCTCGCTCGGATGATATGAATTCACTTCTTCGGAAAGGCGATGAGATGATAACAGCCTGCTTTTTATGCAAAAAGATAGCGGACCGCCCCATGGAAGTCAAGGAAAAAGCAAGGGGCGACCAATCGCCATTATCCATTAGAGCCTCTCTGAGACCCGCAACAAAGACCATATCATGCCAGATCTCACAAACGGGTAGCGACTTCTGAGTTTTCCCTTGACTTCCAAAGCAATAATGATATTGACTCAAAATAGGAGCAGTACGATGAGTGAATGGGGGTTCCAGGTTTACCCGGCTGACGCTGAACCTGTGAACGTCTGCAAAGAAGAGGACTCAATGGAACAAAAAGATTACTATGAAATATTGGGAATAGAGAAAACCTCGAACCAGAAGCAGCTCAAAGACGCCTACCGTAATCTGGCATTGAAATATCACCCGGACAGGAATAAGGGAAATCCCGGTGCGGCAGCCAAGATGAAAGAGATAAACGAATCATACGCAGTCCTCTCACACCCGGAAAAAAGAAAACAGTACGATACCCTGCAACAGACCTACGGGCCTTCCGCATACGGCCAGTTCAGGCAAACCTACTCCGAGCAGGATATTTTCAGGGGTTCAGACATCCAGCAGATCTTTGAAGAATTGAGCCGGGCATTCGGGTTCAGGGGCTTTGATGACGTTTTCAGGGAGTCTTACGGCCCTGGATATCAGACCTTTGAATTCAGGCGGCCGGGGGCTTTTGGGAGGGTCTTTGAGGCAAACCCTCTTCTTGGCGGCTATCTGGGTAAATTAATCAGGTATGGCCTGAAAAAGAAATGGGGCATAGAATTACCCGAAAGAGGGAAAGACCTACGGGATATAATCACAGTTTCTCCCGCATTAATCCAGACAGGGGGTAAGATAAGCTATCTTTGCAGGCAAACCGCCAAGGAGCTGTTAGTCACGATCCCTCCCAACATAAGAGCGGGCCAGCAGATACGACTGAAGGGGATGGGAGAAAAGGGAAAAGGCGCAGGAGAACCAGGGGACCTTTATATAGAGGTTCGGGTTAGAAATCCCCTGCTCCAAAAACTGAGAGAGTTGGTAAAGGCGCTCTGGTCTTCCATGAGGGGAACAGGACGTAATATCTACAAAAGATAAGGCCCCCACTGTTTGGCCGTTTCAAGGATATAGCCTGGTGGAAGGTCCCCAACAATCCGGTTGTGGCCCGGCAGAAGTATATCCACCTCTAATTCAGCCAACGCCATAAGGGATTCTTTGAGTTGCGCGCCATTCGCTCCATGGAGATCGAACCGGCCAATGGCATAATCCGCATACACCGTATCACCCGGGATAAGAATCTTTCCCTTGCGATCATAGAGTGCGATGCTTCCCGCGGAATGCCCCGGAATGTGTAGGATCTCCCACTTCGTATCCCCAAGCTCTAAGGTTTCTCCCCCCTCGAGTTTACGATCTACCTGGAATTTAAATGCTCCCGGTTTAATCCCGTACTGGGCCTGGCACATGCTCTCGAACATATTCATCCCGTAAACTGCCCTTTCATCTCCCTGTTCCAGGGCCTCGGCCTCAATGGTATGCACCCACAATTCAGCATGGGGGATCGACTCTAAGATTTCACCGAGACATCCAATATGGTCCAGATGGGTGTGAGTCATAATCACCCTTTTGATATCACTAAGCCCGAACCCCAATTCCTTAATAGATTCAACCTTGTAATTTCCCTTACCCATCAACCCGGCATCAACAAGACTCACGTCTTTGGAAGATGGGCTGCCGATCA
>CAZFSF010000132.1:0-7600 GCA_964522045.1 uncultured Desulfobacteraceae bacterium | reverse complement strand
CAGAAATACATTGGAGTATTTCGAGGATTAAAATTTGAGTCTGACGCTGAGATTGGGGAAAATAGCCATTTATGGGTCGACATTATTTAGATTTCAACTCCTGGTAGGCACCCTGTATCTCTTTAAAGCGGATTTCGGCTAAATTCTTGAATTCCTCCCCGAGATGCAGCACCTTGTCAGGATGGTATTGATTGGCAAGACGCAGGTAGGCATGTTTTATCTCCCTGGAAGATGCGCCTTTTTGGAGGCCCAAAACTGAGTATGGGTCTTTCGGTTCAGAAGCAGCGTTTTCAGCGGTCCCTCTTGTGCCCGCCCCCTGCGAGAACTGATCCCTCCCCGGGTTATGGCCTTCATAGCCGTATCGCCTCTTCCTGTAAACATAGAGATACCACCAGAGTAGGCCTAAGACTATCAGGTCGTCAATCCATCCCACGCCTACAAAAAAATCGGGAAAGAGATCATAGGGGCAAAGTACGTATGACAAACCGAGTAGGGAGAGTAATATTTTCATGCCCGTCGGGCCTCCTTGATTAACTCTTTGCCGAATTTCTCAAGAAACCTGTCCACGTCCTCTTTCCAATCAACCATTACATTGAGTCCATGCTTCTTGGAAAGTCTGTTTTCCAACAGACAATTTGCAGGCACAACAAAGGGATCTTTCAGGTCCTTCAGGCTGCAGGGTTCAATTGGGGTCTTGATGTCTAATCTATTCAGAAGATACTTGGCGAATTCAAAGCGGCTGCAATAGCCCCCGGCAGTTAAATGGTAGGTGCCTCTTCCATCCTTTTCTAAGAGGGTCTTTATCTGCAAAGCCAGGCGATAGCTCCACGTGGGCGCCCCGAATTGATCATCCGGTACCCGCAAAACCTCTCTCTTTTTACGAACAGCCCAAGCTAATATCGATTTAACTAAGTTCTTCCCGTTTATGCCATACAGACAGGTGGAGCGGACGATAATATAATTTGGAGAGTTGCCCCTAACCGCTGTTTCGCTTTCCAATTTACTTTTCCCATAGGCTGAGATCGGATTCGGGGTGTCGTCTTCAAAATAGGGCTGCGGCATTCCCTTTTTACCATCAAATACATGCCCGCAGGAGAGATGAATCATTTTACAGCCAAATCGTGCAGATGCCTGTGCCAGATTTCTTGGACCTTCCACATTGATTTTCCTGACAGCAAAATCCTCTGTTTCACACGCCTTCATATCGGTGAATCCAGCGCAATTGATGATCACGTCAGGGGCCACCTCAGCAAGATTCTCTATAACCACATCCCAGCTAATAACATCCACTTCATCTTTCTCCGGGCAAATAACCTCGTGGTCCTGCCCAAGAACTGCCTTACATTCACTCCCCAACATACCCGTGCTTCCCATAATGAATATCTTCATCTTGTTACTCTCCCAACTCTCACACTATATTTGAATACTTTATTCTAATACACGAACAAGAAAAAATCTACAACATCTTGCCCTTAGAGTCATTTTATTCCCAATTTACCTAAAAAATTCGGCATTCTAAGCTTGCGTAATCGCAAGCTCTCATGTAGTTTATGTCGCCAAGGATTGTAATTCCCGCATTCAACAGCAAGATATAACCCCGCAACAGGTTCTCTCGTGAAAAACCGGTACTCTCTTAAAAGGCGCTTTATCTTTCCCTTCTTTTTATTGATCTTTATTTTGCCCTTTTTGATGGCTACTGCCCAGGACCTTTTAGGCCTTGAAAGCAGCGAAGGGCCTGGACTGAGAAAGTCAGGGGTAAACGAACAGATTTTAAGGGGGATAGATCTCATTTATGACCGTCAATTTGATGATGCCGAGGACCTGTTCAGAAAGGTCATTGCCAAATCACAGGATAAATCAGCCGGTTATTTTTATTTGGCCATGGTTTCATGGTCTCGCTTAGCGTCCGGCTTCTGGTCTCCAGAGGGCGTGAAAGACTTCAAGAAGCGGATTGACCGCGCCATAGAGGTCGCTGAAGTCCGGGTTGACAAGAACGGTGCGGACAGTTATGACTTCTTTTATCTTGGAGGGGCCTTGGGTTTTAAAGGCCGCTTTGAACTTATGAAAGGCAACTGGATCTCTTCATTTTTCTTAGCGAGAGATGCCATAGCGGCCCTCAAGATCTGCTTGAGAATGGATACTGATAACAAAGACGTCTTATTGGGCTTAGGTACTTTCGATTATTATACGGCTCGGCTTTCAGGAGTTTTGAAATTCTTGACCTACTATCTTCTCCACCAGGGCGATAAAGAAAAAGGGCTAAAGAAGTTAACTATTGCCTCCAAGGAGGCGATCTACTCGGCAACAGAAGCCAAGAGTGTTCTCCTTCATATCTATCTCTTCAGTGAGCAGGACTTTACAAAGGCCCTTGACCTATCAACCGAACTCGCAGAGAGATATAGAAAAAATCCACGCTTCGAGGTTCTTCGAGGTGTCAGCTATATCAGATTAGAGATGGATCCTCAATACAGAGAAATGGTCAGCCAGTTGCGCCTGAGGAGCACTGAAGCATCTACAAAGGAGACGGCCTTCATGTGGGAGAGACGGGCGCTTTACCTGGAGTCAATACATGACCTTTTTCATGGGCTCTATCCTGAATCCAGATCCAGACTAAGAAAGATACTCGATCATCAGGATCCCGAAAACGATCCTACGATGATTGCATGGCCCCTGACAAAAATAGGAATGAGTTATGACCTTGAGAATAACAGGGATGAAGCTACAAAATACTATAATCAAGTCTTGAATATGGAAAACGCTTCCGGGGCCCAATTTGTAGCCAAAAAGCTGTTAGAAAGCCCTCTAAAAAAAGGAGAGCCGTTTATCGGTTATTGACACATGAAAAAGACCTCCTGTAGCCTGTTCGCCATCGTTCTGCTCATGCTGTTAATGACCGGGTGCACAAGATTGGCCCTGCACGCCACGTCACCCCTCATACCCAACTTGACCAGGGCCTTTTTTGAAGAGTGCGACCTAAAACTGGCTGAACAATCCCTCCCTGCGGAACTCAAATTGATGGAGGGCCTTCTCAAGAGTGCCCCCCAAAACAAAGAGCTCCTGACTGCCCTCTGCATGGGATTTACCGGATACGCTATGCTATTTGTTGAGGAAGAGTATCCGGAAAGGGCATCAAGGCTCTACTTGCGTGCCAGGAGATACGGGCTCAAGGCTATGGGCATAGAAGAAGACGCTGCTCCCCAGGCAATTTTGAGCCATCTAAGCGCCATGGACAGGGGGCAGATTGAGCCCCTGTTCTGGGTTACAATGTCTTGGAATGGGTGGATCAATCTGAACTTAGACAAGCCTGCGGCCTTAGGCGAGTTGACCTCTGCACAGGAATGCCTGAAGAGGGTGATGAGGATAAACCCGGAATATTTTTTCGGATCGCCCTATATCATAAGTGGCTCTATGTTAGCGGCAAGGCCAAAGATCTTAGGCGGGGATGCTGCTAAAGCGAAAGAGTTTTTCACCAAGGCGATGGCCGTGAGCAATGGAAAATTCTTTTTGGCGCAATTCTATTATGCCAAATACTATGCGGTCAGGGTCCAGGATAAGAAATTATTCCTGAACCTGATTGAGGAGGTAGAGCAGGCCCCGCTTGATCAACTGAAAGAGGTCTGTCTCATAAACAGTGCGATCAAAGGGAAGATGAAAGGCCTTAAAGAAATGACTGAAGATCTCTTTTTTTAAGGATTGCAAGAACCATTAGGCAGTTACCAATTGAGTTTTGTGCAAAAAGCACAAGCGTTTTTTCACGATGCCCTGAAAGCCCTGCCAAAGCGAGGTGGAAAAATGAACGTCCAGGTAAGCGAAGGTTCCGACATCGAATGGGAAAACGCCAACTTTAGGCATTTTGGGCACTTTAGCTCAATTTAGACATTTTTCCGGTTTATCCGGGTCAGGAGGCTTACAGTTTATGAAAAAACAAACCCAGTTAGTCTTCCTTTTCCTGTGCATGTGGTTCTTTTATCAGCCACTACATGAGTTAGAAGCAGCAAAGAAGCCCCAGTACCTCATTAAGTTTGCCACCGTGGCGCCGGATGGGTCCACATGGGTAAAACAGATGCGGGTGATAGATAAGGAAATCAGAGAAAAGAGCGGGGGGAGGCTGGGCTTCAGGATCTATGCGGGCGGCATTGCCGGCGATGAGTTAGATGTCTTGAAAAAAATCAGGATAGGCCAAATCCACTCCGCTGCATTTTCGGGTGTGGGGTTCGGAAAGATCCTGCCGATGGTCAGAGTCCTTGACCTCCCTTTCCTTTTCAGAACCTACCAGGAGGTTGACCTCGTCCACCGGGAACTGAATCCTTTTTTTTCTGAGCAGTTCAGGAAAAAGGGCTTTGAACTCTTGGCCTGGGCAGAGGTGGGCAATGTTCATCTACTCTCAAAAAAACCGATCAGGACGGTCCACGATCTTTCAGGTCTAAAGGTGTGGACATGGACAGGAGATCCGATCGCCAAAGAAACCTTTGTCGCCATGGGGGTAAGCCCGATCCCGCTCGCAGTCACGGACGTTACCACGGCCCTGAACACCGGGATGATTGATACCGTCTATGCCCCTCCCTTGGGCGCCTTGGCCCTCCAGTGGCAGAACTATCTCGATTATATGATGGCCCTTCCCCTTGTCCACTCCACAGGGGCAATCCTATTATCATCAAAGCAGTATAAAAAACTACCGAAAGACTTTGCCAATTTGCTCAAAGATACCCTTAAAAAGGGGATGGCAGATCTCACAACCCAATTGAGAGATCAAACCAAGGAAGCGATTGAGGTAATCAGGAAGAGCGGGTTGACCATTACCCCTGTCCCAAAAGGAGAGGCCCTGAAGCAGTTCCACACTGTCGGGGCTGAAGTAACTCGCAAACTGACCGGCAAGGTCTTTCCCAAAAAACTCTTGGACCGTGTTTATACGCTCCTGAAAAGATCAAATGAATGAGGCCCATATAAAAAGTCAGATTTTTCACAGAGCCCACAGAGAACGCAGAGGTAATATATTATCCATCTTGTCTTGGCGTTCTTTGTGCGAGACAAGAGTGTTTTTGCGAGACCATCAATATTCAATAATCAATAGTCAATAGTCAATTCAGAAGTCTCCATGAATGCCTTAAAGCGGTTTGACGATATCCTTGCCAGGCTTGAGGGGTGGGTGATCATTCTTCTACTCTGGTTGATGGTTATCCTAACTTTTGTTCAGGTCGCCCTGAGAAGTCTGTATACCTATGGCCATTTTCAATGGGCCAATGCCATGTTAGGACATATAGACTGGTCCGGGCCTTTTGTCAGGCTGCTCGTGCTATGGCTGACCTTTTTAGGCGCTTCTCTTCTTACCAAGGAGGGTAAGCATATCAAGATCGATCTCTTGTCCACCCTCCTCCCTAAGAAATGGCTTCCCACCCGCGAACTCATTTTGGCCTCAGCCTGCGCACTGATAAGCGCCATCATGGTCAAGGTATGCATTGATTACATAAGAATGGAAATGGAGTTTGGAGGAACTATATTCTTGAACCTCCCAAGCTGGATAAGTCAACTGATCCTCCCAGCGGGCTTCGCACTGCTCCTTTTTCGCTTCCTCATAAGGGCCATTGATGAGGGGATTCAAATCGTTAGGGGGATAACATCATGATCCTCATAATGGTAATTATCCTCATTATCCTTGTCATCTCAGGCCTTCCGCTTTTTGCGGGCATCCTGACTGCCGCCATGCTTGGCCTCTACGTTAGCGGGGTGGAATTCACCGCCATCCCGATTGAAATCTTCCGCTTAGCCAATGCGCCGGTATTATTGGCTATTCCCCTCTTTACCTTCGCCGGATACCTCCTCTCCCAGGGAGGGACCTCCACTCGTCTTGTCAGGTTTTCGAGGAGCCTCTTTGGATGGCTCCCCGGGGGCCTTGGGGTCGTGGCACTTGTTTCATGCGCCTTCTTTACCGCCATCACAGGAGCCACCGGTATAACCATCATAGCCTTGGGAGGCCTCCTCTTCCCCGCCCTTATCTCTGAGAAATACGAGGAGAACTTCTCTCTCGGCCTGATAACCACTTCCGGGAGCTTAGGACTCCATTTTCCGCCAAGTCTTCCGATTATACTCTATGGTTTTGTTTCCGAGACAAGCATTGAACAGCTCTTTATGGCTGGACTCTTGCCAGGAGTCTTGATGGTTGGGATACCCTGCCTATTTTCCGTGTATATGGGCAGAAAATGGAGACTTGAACAACCCCCCTTTTCAGGCCGGGAATTTCTTGCAGCGCTTAAGGGTGCTGCCTGGGAACTCCCGATACCGATTCTAATCCTTGCAGGCATCTATTCAGGCTTCTGCACCGCCACAGAGGCCGCCGCACTCACAGTCACCTATGTCTTGTTTGTCAAGACCCTAATCTTCCGTGAACTCTCCCTCTTGAGGGATCTCCCCGTGATTATGAAGGAGAGCATGAAAATGGTGGGGGGGATTATGATTATTCTCGGAGCGGCATTAGGCTTCACCAACTATCTCGTAGACGCCTTTATCCCCATGAAAATCCTCGAACTTATGGAAGGTCTGGTTGCAAGCAAGATCGGATTCCTTATGGTCCTCAATATATTCCTTATCCTGGTAGGCTGTATGATGGACATATTCAGCGCTATCCTCGTGGTTGTTCCCCTAATTGTTCCTTTAGCCGCTCGGTTTGGGATCGATCCGGTACACTTGGGCATCGTCTTTTTGGCAAACCTGGGAATCGGCTATAACACTCCGCCTGTGGGACTAAACCTCTTTATCGCGAGTTCCAGGTTTGAAAAGCCGATAATGCAGTTGTACAAGGCCACCCTCCCCTTCTTGCTCCTCCTTCTCTTTGCGCTACTCCTCATTACATACTGGCCCGGTCTGAGCCTTTTCTTACCAAACCTGCTGAAATGAACCCTAACGTTGCATAAAATTTGAGTTCAAAACGCTTTAGATTAGGTCGCCAAGGGACATCCTATAATGCCCCGGTCATCTATGATTTTCACGGCGATTTTGGCGTTGTCCCCCTTTTCAAAAGGGAGCGAGACCGTGCCCTTAAATGCCTCGACCTTTTCTTCGTCAATTTCAGCCTTCGGATTCCTTCTTTTTTCTCGCCATATTTCACCTTTGGTTTTGTGCCGCTAACGCCCGGGCTGACAGGTGCGCGGTTGATAAATGTGTTAGCTTCATATTGTTTTCTCAGGTGTGTCGGGCCTGCATTATTCCTATGTAGGCCCGACACTTTAAGCTTATTCTATGTTTGCACCGACAACAGCGGCCATCTGCATCATGTTGATCGTCTGGCCTTCTTTCATTTTTGTAAGGTCAGTGACCTTGCCTGACTTGCTTTTGGATTTTGTGTTCTTGAAAATCGGGAGCAGTTTAGCATCAGCCACAATGAATTTGCCTGCGTTCTCAGGCTTCCCATTTTCAGTCTTTGTCTGAAGTCCATTCGCTTTAATATAGTCCCACATTTTTTTGGTGATCTCTGTCCTGGGAAGTTCTGTTGCTCCCAAAAACCCTGCCAGATCATTTTTCAGCTTTACCGGTTTACTCAATCCTTTTGCTTCTGCCATTTTTAACTCCTCCATATTTAGATTTAAATGAGATTATCTCCCGGGTA
>CAZFSF010000131.1:0-7718 GCA_964522045.1 uncultured Desulfobacteraceae bacterium | reverse complement strand
ATAAAACCCATGTCGAGCATCCGGTCGGCCTCGTCGATGATCAGCACCTCGATCTTTTTCAGGCTAAGGTCGTGTCGCCGCTGAAAGTCGAGTAGCCTTCCAGGAGTTGCCACGATGATATCGACCGGACCGGCGGTCAGATGTTTTCTCTGCTTGACGTAATCCATGCCTCCAAATACGGAAATGACCTTTATGGCACAGTATTTGGAGAGTTGCCGGGCCTCCTCGGAGATCTGAAGCACTAACTCCCGGGTGGGGGCGAGGATCAGCACCCGGGGCGTGCCAGGTTTTCGTTTTCCTTGGAGGGGGTAATTCAGTATTCGGGTAATGATAGCGATCAGAAAGGCTGCCGTCTTTCCCGTACCGGTCTGGGCCCGGCCGCTTGCATCCTTTCCCGACAGTGTGCTGGGAAGAATTTCAGACTGGATCGGCGTGCAGTACTCAAAGCCAAGATCGCTGATGGCATGAAGGAGCTGATCGTGAAACCCGAAATCGTGAAACCGGGTCTTGCCTTCCGCCGGCGGGACCTTGAACTGTGAAGAGTCCCATCCCTCTTCTAATGCCGCTCCGGTTGTGGGTGTGGGTGAATCCCCGGCCCGAAGAATTTTCTTCCCTTCTTTTCGTGAGGCCCGTCTGCGAAAGGGAGGTCTTTCCCTTTCTGGTCTCGAAGGCCCTGGATTGGCCCCTGTAGTGGATTTGTTTCCCTCCCGGATATTCTTTTTCAGTCTATTTTCTCCTTCTCCCCCAACCTTGACATGAACTCCCTTCCGGAGTCATGAGCGTATCTGAAGAAGTGCTCCACCCTGTCTTCAGTTGAATTGAGCGGAATCTCACAACCGGAGGAAAGGATATAGCCGCTCCCTTCCGCGGCGGTCTCTATACACGCTGTGACCGCCTTCTCCATCTCTTCACGGGTTCCTGTTGCAAACAGGGGGGTTGGCACGTTCCCCATGATCGTTAACTTGCCGTTGGATTGTTCTACCATTTTTTTTAGGGATGAGGGGGCATCCAGACTTATAAAATTGATCCCGGTATCAATGACATGCTCCATAATTGGATCAATATACCCACATATATGGAGGGTTATGGGGGCCTTTTTAGCCCTGAAATATTCACAAAGTTCCCGGTGGCAGGGTTTTATAAAATCCCGGTAGATTTCAGGAGAAATCAGACTGCACGAAGCAAAGGCTTCTCCGAGAGATGGCAAGAATCCTGCCTCTATTACGGCATCGCCCACGGTTCGAACAACCTTTGTGGTGAATTTCATCAATTCATGGACGAATTCGGGCTCCGTAATGCACTCGATCAGGAGTTGTTGTGCACCCCTGAGATGCATGGCCAAGTTCCAGGGGCCTGAATGTCCGAGTCCAACGGCGGCGGTCTTCCTTACCCCGGCAGAGACCCTTTCGCACAATTCAAGAAAATAGGGAAGCCTGCCGTCCTTTTTTGGATCAGGAACCTTTAGGCTAACAAGTTGGGACTGATCCTTCAGTAAGGTAGCCTTTGGGTGAGATATGTTGTCTTCAGGGAATTCCAGTTCACATCCAATAGCTTCAACCTCAAGGTAAATGTCGTTGTATACAATTACGCTATCGGGCTGGAATCTATCGTAGAATGCGAGATGGGCTTCTGCGCTTTTCCTCGCGTCCGTCAGGATCTCCCTTACCGTGTAATTGGTCAGCTTTGAGCAATACGGCCCGATCAATACTGTGGTCGGAATCCGGTCCCTATACTCCCGTTTTAAGGCGGAAACCATATAATGGCGTCCCGTCAGCTTTTCCATAACCTCCCCCTTTAGCCTGAACTACCTGCTTTATTTATTTCCTAACTCTGAGTATATATTACTAAACCTTCGATGTCGACAAAAAGAATGCACGGGCGTTCACCGGTTCCCCCACACTATGTGCGGGGATCTTCGTTCACATTTCCGTTGAAGACGGGGTCTTCGACCAGCAACAAAGCCCAGAGCTCGGAGGTCGGATGTCAGAGCATCCAGCATCCAGCATCCAGCATCCAGTATCCAGAACCCTGTCGGCAATTTTCCTTGAATCGGCAAAACAAAAGTGGTATTAAATAATCTTGTTTTAGTTTCATCCCGCGGTCCTCTTTCACCTCAATAATTGCAAAATGACCAAATCCCAATTAAATATCAGGGCCATAGACCCGGATGGGCTGATCGCCTGCCCTGAATGCGATTTGTTGATCCGAAAAGCCGAGCCCGGTCCAGGCCTTAAATGCTTATGCCCAAGATGCCGGTCAATGCTCTTCCATGTGAAGAGGAACCCGGTTGAACGTACCCTTATTATGAGCCTGACCGGCCTGATTTTTTTTGTGCCTGCTATGGTACTGCCCATCATGACCCTGAACGCGTTAGGGCTTGAGCAGAGCGCCAATATTATACAGTGGGTAAGTGCATTGTTCCGAACCGGTTTTCACATGGTTGGCATTGTCGTACTTTTGACCGTTGTAGTTATTCCACCCCTCAAGCTTCTATTGCTCTTCTATGTCTCTATGGCTATTCGAATCAAGGCCCATTGTAACAACCTGGGGTCCATTTTCAGATTTTATCAACGGATGGATGAATGGGGAATGTTAGAGATCTGCATGCTCGGTATTCTTGTATCAATCATCAAACTAAAAGATCTTGCACAAATCTCTTACGGGATAGGGCTCTTCTGTTTTGTCCTGCTCCTGACGATCACCCTGATTTCATCTGTAACCTTGGACGAACACAAATATTGGTCCCTTATACAAAAAACGTCAAATCGTTGAATCGTTGAGTTCCATCTGAGGCGGGATTGAGTTGGAAAAAGGAATGGAAAAAGAGAGTCTGACGGCACGGGAGGCAGGCCTGCTTAACTGCCTTGACTGCAATCTGCTGACGACAAAAGGAGAAGGGGTCTTGCAAATGCGCTGCCCGCGCTGCGGGGCAAGGCTTCACCTTAGGAAGACCAACGGCATGGCAAGGACCTGGGCCATGCTGATCACCAGTATGATCCTCTTGTTTCCTGCCAACCTCCTTCCCATTATGACAGTGACCTATCTTGGTGAAAAAGAACCTAATACCATTATAGAAGGGATCGAGCATTTCATCCAATCGGGCGATTATTTCATCGCGATTATTATCTTTTTTGCGAGTATTCTGGTGCCCATTTTCAAAGTGGTGGGGATTATGCTCATCATGATCTCAATCCAAAAGCGATGGAAGACATGGTTAAGACACAGGACCTTGATGTTCCGGGTCATAAAGTTCATCGGGCGATGGTCCATGCTCGACATCTTTGTGATCGCCGTTATGGTTGCTCTTGTGAACTTAGGTACGCTCACTTCTATCAAGCCTGCACCTGCCGCCACATATTTTGCGGCCGTGGTTATATCGACCATGTTAGCATCAAATACATTTGACACGCGGCTAATATGGGAGGGCGCTTGACCTGGATAAGTCAGAATTGAGAAATTGGGAATTGAAGAATTGAGTCCCGCGCGTCGCGGGATTGACGGAGGATCATCTGATGGAGTCAAATATTCCGGAACCCGAGACAAAACTGAGAAACGGTATTTCCCCGATCTGGATCTTGCCGATCGTGGCGCTATTGGTTGCAGGCTGGATCGCCTACAAAGCGATTGTTGATGCGGGGATTGATGTAACCATAAGGTTTGACAATGTACAGGGGATTGAAAAGGGGAAGACGCGTGTCATTTATCGGGGAATGCCAATCGGATTAGTAAAAAATCTCTCAATAAATAAGGACTTTAAGAGCACCGAGGTGTCAGTGGAATTCGTAAAAGAGGCGCGTGAACAACTTAGGAAAAACACCCAGTTTTGGATGGTGGCGCCAAAGATCTCGCTTAAAGGGATTACAGGCTTGGAAACCATTTTGAAGGGGAACTATATTACCATGTTACCAGGGGACGGACCGGAAGAGCGCCATTTTGTGGCATTGGCTAAACCACCAGTCACTCTGCCCTCCGAACCTGGCGGTCTCAATATTCAGCTCATTACCGACGAATTGGGTTCACTCTCACAGGGGAGTGAGGTTTATTATAAAGGGATTGAGGCGGGAGAGATCTTAGACTTTTCCCTGAATGAAAAGGGAAAGGTCATCATAGATGTTCATATAGACCGGAAATTTGCCCAGAGAGTATATGAATCGTCGCGATTCTATAATGTCAGCGGCATATCTATTGAGGCGGGTCTATCCGGGCTCAAGGTCAGCGCCGAGGCCTTGAGCACCTTATTGATGGGCGGAATAGCGTTTTTTAACCCTGAAGACGCCAAGAATATCAAAAAAGTGGCTGACGGTGATTCTTTCAGACTTTTTAAGAATATGGATCTTGCTGAACAGGAAGGGAAGCGGATCACCCTCCTCTTTGATGAAGCAAAGGGGATCTACGAGAGGACTCAGATCAAGTATAAGGGAGTCGAAATAGGGAGGGTTTTCAGGGTTGCTCTCAATAAGGAGATAACAGGCATACAGGTAACTGCCTCCATCCAAAAACAGTATCGCTCCCTGCTCAGGGAGGGGACACAATTCTGGCTTGTGGAGCCGAGTCTTGGCCTTGCAGGCGCCAAGAATTTAGAAACGATTGTTACCGGAACATATATCACCCTCCGACCCGGCAAAGGAAAGCCGAAACGCACCTTCAAAGGGCTTGGGGCGCCGCCCACATACCTGGAACCGAAGAAGGGCCTTAAAATTATTCTAATCGCTGAACGGCTTGGTTCGATAAAGACGAATGCTCCGGTCTATTTCCGTCAGATCAGGGTAGGTGAGGTCACGGGATACCGGCTCTCGAAAGATGCAACCTCTGCGATCATCAGTGTAGATATCGAAAACCCCTACGCACCTCTGGTCCGCACAACCTCAAAGTTCTGGAATGTATCCGGGATCAACGTTGACTTCAGCCTGTTCAAAGGTGCAAAGGTGCGGACCGAATCAATGCAATCCATTCTGGAAGGTGGTATCGCCTTTGCCACACCGGAAAAGATGAGTACTACGGTAGAAGAGGATAAATTTACCAAGGCCGGGGGTGTAGTCCTGCAAGAATCAAAATCAAAAAAGACTAAGGCCGAAGGTAAGTCATCCGTAGAGAAGCAGCCCGCTGGAAAGCCTGTAAAAAACGGGGCGAAATTTATCCTCCATAACGAAGCCAAAGATGAGTGGCTGAAATGGAGGCCAAAAATCATACTGGGGAAATGATCCGGTTATTTGAGGGGTGACCTTTTTTTCTGTGATCTACGGTCTGATCCGCTTATCCACAAAGGCTGTCATGGCTTCAGCTTTTCTCAGATATCTACCAATCTTCAAGGCAGCCTCTTTGCTCAGCAACACAGCGGCACCGAAAGCCTTCGATTCTGATATCTCGGCCACAAAACTACTTCCCTGTTTTGAAGAGAAAGTAATCTTGTAATTGCCTGCTGGCACTATTTTGGAGGACTTTAAGTCGTCGCTTTTTTTCTGCTCCTCGTAATAATCCTCGGTCTTTTTCAGCGCTTCCCCAATCATATTTGCCTGGGATGGCGGGATAGACAAGGTTGCCAGTGGGCCGCCCAAGCTTTTTAGAATCACTGCAAGACCCTTAGGGCTTTTTTGAATTTCTATTGTCGCGTTTCCTGCATCCCCAATATACCATGTAAAAATGTAGTCCTTTATAACAAAATCCTCTGCGTGGGCTAAAGGCAAAAATGCTCCCAGACAAAGCATGCAGGCAATCATGATCACTTTTTTAGTCATATTAATTTCCCCCTTCTGTCTTTCTTGGAAATAGTCAAACTTACCATTCTATCATATCATGAATTTCATCCCAATCCCCGACGGATAGAAAAGGATGTTCTTTGCGGTTCCAGGGCTGTTCAAAAACAATCGGCGTAACCGGGCTTCCCTGGATAAGATAGCATGTCTCTAAGCGATCTTCCACAAAATATTTGATTCCATGCTTGAGAAGTATTGGGAGCTTATTTTCGTGGGCGCCTGTGGCCTCGAGGTGAATAGGGTTTCCATCCCCAAGCCCCAATGTTTTCTCGACCCACTCGATGATCGCGTCTCTGTTGGCCCTTGCTGTTACAAGGAATACCGGGCCAAAATATGAAAGGCGCGTTAACACTTCCACAGCGCCAATTATCGGATTTATTCCCATTCCCACCGGGTCTTCCAATATCATTTCAATGATCTCATTGCTTGTTTCTTCGTTAATATCAATAACCTTTCTGAAGTCATAATCCGTGATGGCCTCATAGTCAATTTCAACATTATACCTTTCACGAGCCGTTTTGATAAAGGCCCTGAAGGTATCGGCTATCACCCCATCGATATCAAAGGCCAGTTCGCGAGGTGAGATCTTGTTTGTTCCTGTTTTCATACGATAACGTTTAATGTAATTTCGCAACTCCCCAAATCCCAGGCTCGTCCATCCACTGATTTCCGTTCACGAATGATAACCATTAGCACTCCTTCACGCAAGCTTTTTCATTTCTATTGAGGCCGATCAATGAAAATGATGCATTGGCCCTTGAAAAATTAGTATAGGGCGGGTAATAAGTAGGGTGTTCTTAAGGCAATGTCTCTAAAGAATCTTATAGATGCTGGGGATAGCTCAGAATCGAGGTGGGAACGAAAGGAGCAACTTTTGAAGAATGTCCTTGGCTTAAACAATATTACCGGCAAGAGAAGGGCCTGTGAGGCGGTTAACATGTTCAGAGGCTCCTTTTATAGCTACCTCGATAGAAGGATCAGTCCCAAGAGGCCAATAGCGCGAACCTTTCGCATTGCTGTGAAACTCGCAATACTCTTAGTCCTGGTGGCGATTGGCCATTCCCCTGGGGCAACAAAGCCTTCCTTCCAGGTATGGCTCGCGGATGTAAGGAAAGAAGCGCTGTCGATTGGCGTTTCTGAGGAAACCCTGAATAGCGCTTTCAGGGATCTAAGGCCGATACCTATGGTCATTGAGCGCGACCGCTCTCAGCCTGAATTCAAGCTTACTCTCGACGAATACCTCAACCGGGTGGTTACTGAAAGGACAATCCGGGAAGGACGAAAAAAACTCCACGAGCACAGGGATCTTCTTACACGCATTTCGAAGCAATATGGCGTGCAATCTGAGTTTGTTGTAGCCCTTTGGGGTATTGAGACGCGTTACGGACAGCGCACCGGAAGTTTTCCGGTCCTTGCGGCGGTAGCGACTTTAGCGTATGACGGCAGGCGCAGTAAGTATTTTCGGAGGGAATTCCTCAACGCTCTTAAGATATTAGATGATGGCCATGTTTCAAGGGAAAATATGAATGGATCATGGGCCGGGGCAATGGGTCAGGTTCAGTTTATGCCATCATCGTTTCAAAGCTATGCTGTAGACTATGACGGGGATGGCAGGATCGACATTTGGAATAATGTGGGCGATGCCCTCGCTTCTGCCGCCAATTATCTGGCCCGGTCAGGATGGGAAGGGGATCAGGGTTGGGGCCGGGAGATACAACTGCCTATGGGATTCAACAAAAAGTTTATCAATAGCCGTATAAGCAAGTCGCTCAGTGAATGGCATAGGATAGGGGTTTCGGGCAAAGGATTCCCGCAAAACCCCAACTTGCAGGCATTCATAGTGCAGCCGGACGGGGAGGTTGGCCGCACGTTCCTGACGTATCCCAACTATCGCGTGATCCTGAAATGGAACCGCTCCAATTTTTTTGCAGTGGCGGTAGGAACCCTTGCCGATAGGATCGCAAT
>CAZFSF010000130.1:0-7765 GCA_964522045.1 uncultured Desulfobacteraceae bacterium | reverse complement strand
CATCATTCTTCTAAGCATGAAAGCGGTAACCTATTTGAATCAATCCTGGAGCATGACGCTTGTTGATATACAAGGCTGGGTTGTGGATCCACACCGTTTCATTACCATGGAATTTGCAGTTTACTCTTCTCTGGCATTTCTGATCTGGCATATAACCACCAGCACCATGAAAGCCTTTGATACGTTGTATGAACCGTTTATGCGTGCCTCAACATCGATGGATGCCCCACAACCGTTAATCCATCGCTTTTACCAGGGCGGCATCCTATTAATTTTGCTATCCGGGCTTGCACAATGGTTTTCTCGGCCCCGATCGGAGGTCCTGATTGATTTGAGTCATCCCGGTATAAAAGGCATCTTCTTCAATGTTCTGCTCTATTTTCTTCTCGGATTGATTCTACTCAGCCGGACCCATCTGAATCTTCACCTAATAGAATGGCGTAAACAGAAGATCCACGTATCACAGCAACTCATAAGACGCTGGGCTCAATATGGTTTCACAGCCTTAGCCGTTATTACCCTGACAGCTTTCTTCTTACCAGCAAGGTCCACACTGGGATTTTTGACGAGCATCAAGTTATTGCTTCAGTATGGATTAAAGGGGATTATTTATTTCATGACATTTATCTGGGCTATCCTGTTTCTTTGTTTGAAGTGGCTCCTATCTCTTTTTTCTTTAGAAGGGGAGGTGTTTCAGGAGGAATTCAAGAGCAGACCCAAGCTTCCCGAACAAGGCAATATCGAGGCATCACCTTCGGAGATTTTGTATTCATATATTTTCTGGATCATTGTATTGGCTATTTTCCTGTATTTGCTTAGGACATATTTCAAAGACCACCCCGGGCTACTCAAATGGATCAAAGCTATCCGATTCCGTTATTCATGGCTGGCGTGGTTGAGTAAGTTGTGGCAATGGCTCAAGGGTAGTGTTCAATCCGCCATTGATGCGCTTCCCGGATTGGTAATCTCAGACTCTCAAAAGGGGGAGACATCAATCCGGCCAAAGCGGCGATGGCCGCGTTTGAGTAAGCTGTCTGCTCGAGAGAGAATCCTTTACTACTACCTGAGTACTCTCAGACGGGCGGAAAAATGCGGCCTGAATAGACAGATAAACCAGACACCCAATGAGTATGCCCCTCGACTCCATCAAAACATACCCGATATGGATGCGGAAATCGAGTTGTTGACCGCGACTTTTGTTCGCGCTCGCTATAGTCGGGACGTTTTTGACAATGAACAGGCTTCCTTAATAAAAACAACGTGGCAGCATATACGCGAGGTCTTACGAAAAAAGCAAAACTGAGTTAATGCGGTATGGGCATGCAAATACCATAATAGTAGAGAAGAGGCCACCGGTACTGCCGGTGGGCGGATGATTTTCTGATTTGCCTGAAATCAGAGAGGGCCGCTAAACGGGTGATGGATGGAATAGTGAAATGCCTGGAGGAGGAAGGGGGTGGCCGCACGGGCCACTTTCAACCCGGATTGACCTGATATTATGAACAAAATACACTATGATCAACCCCTTTGGTCAAAAAAGTTCAAAAATGAACATAATTAGCAGGAAATCGAAAAATAGGCCGGTGATATGCCGAAATGAGTGTCGGTTTCGCCGTATAATTTCGCTATTGAAAAAAAAATGTATTTAAATGTAAAAAAGCGCTATTTTTTTCTTGACAACATTTGCGTGGCAAAATATGAATAAAAATCATCGTTCGATTTCCATTTAGATGGCAGAAATGTTTTTTTTGACGACTGTTCTCAGATGGAGGTAGTCATTGCGTACACAGGCGCTCATTATCGGGGGAGGGGTTACAGGCACAGGACTTGCGAGGGATCTTGCCTTAAGGGGTGTGCAATCCCTGCTGGTAGAGAAAGGCGACATTAACGCGGGGGCATCCGGCAGCAATCACGGTCTTCTTCACAGCGGGGGGCGTTATGTTGCCACTGATCCTGGCGCGGCAAGAGAGTGTCACGAGGAGAATGTAATACTCAAAACAATGGCTCCCCACTGCATTGAAGATACGGGGGGCCTTTTTGTTGCTGTTGAGGGAGACGATGAAAAATATGCCGCGGATTTCTCCCAGCTCTGCTCCAAGTGCGGCATACCTTGCCAATGGCTCGATCCCAGAGATGCCAGAGAGATGGAGCCGTCCCTTTCTACCAAAGTGATCGCCGCCTACCTTGTGGATGACGCATCCATAGACCCTTTCAAGATTTCCCTTGAAAATATCACCCAGGCCCAGGCTTTGGGCGCTGACCTTCTTTGTCACACTGAGGTGACCGGTTTTAAAAGGGAGAATGACCGCATCAAGACCGTTCGCCTTATCAATACCAATACCGGAAAGGAGACTTTTGTTGAACCTGAACAGGTGATAAACGCGGCCGGGGCCTGGGTGACGGAGGTGGCTGCCCTGGCAGAAATAGAGATCAAGATGCTCTATTCCAAGGGGACACTCCTTGTGACCAGCCACAGGGTTACCGGGCGTGTTGTTAACCGCCTGCGCAGCCCTGGCGATGGAGATATCCTTGTCCCCGGCGGTACGGTTTCTCTTTTAGGTACCACCTCGGTCAGGATCGATTCTTTAGACCGGATCAAGCCGACTATCGAGGAGGTTGACCTGGTGGTGGACGAGGGTTCAAGAATGATCCCTGCATTGAAAGGTATTCGCTATATCAGGTCATATGCAGGGGTCAGGCCCCTGTTGAAAATGGGTTCAAGGCTTGATGACCGTTCTGTGAGCCGGGGATTCACGCTCTTAGATCATACAGATGACGGGCTGGAGAATTTTGCAACCGTTCCCTCAGGAAAACTGACCACCTACCGCTTTATGGCGGAAAAGACTGCAGATCTGGTATGTGAGAGACTGGGCGTGGATGCGCCGTGTCTTACTCGCACTGAATCCCTCCCCTCCACACCTTCCGGCATGTGGACGGAACCGGCCCTGGGTCCAAAAAGATGGCTCGGCGAAAACCATGAAGATCCTCTCCTCTGCGAATGTGAACTCCTCCCCAAAAGCTCCATTGAGAGTATTGTCAACTCTATCCATGAACATAACGGGGATCTCAGCCTGAAGGCCATGGGACTCCGGAGCAGGGTGGGGAAGGGGGCCTGCCAGGGGACGTTTTGCGGGAAAAGGATATCTGCCTTTCTCCAGGAAACAGGGGAGATGAAGGGGGCCGAGAGTCTGGATGATCTCATGGCCTTTCTGCAGGAACGCTGGAGGGGAGAGCGGCCTGTTCTATGGCATAGCCAGATAATGCAGGCGGAGCTGAAAGAGGCCCTTTACTGCGGGTCCTTTGACCTGGAGATCCATGGGGATAGCCAGTAATCATGATCCCCGAAAACGAAACCGTTGAATGTCGGCTGGCAATAATCGGTTGCGGTCTCTCAGGCATGGCAGCGGCCCTGTTTGCCGCTGAGCAGGGAATCACCACTGTTCAGACAGGTGTCTCCGGGGGTATGATCTTTGCCAGCGGCCTTTTGGACCTGATGGGTATTCATCCTTTGGAAACAGGGGCTAAATGGAGAGATCCATGGGCGGCAATCGAGGCCCTTGCAGGGAATATGCCCGACCATCCATATGCCCGATTGGAGAAAGTTGCCCTAAAGGAGTCAATGGAACGTGTGGTCGCCTTTTTAGATGATGAAGGCCTCCCATACTTGAAGGATGGCGAAAATAATTCAGAGATGATCACTCCTTTAGGGACTTCTAAATACTCATACTATGTACCTCAAACCATGTGGAACGGGGTGAAGACCCTCAAGGAAAAGCCCCCCTGTCTTATCCTGGGTTTTAACGGCCTGAATGACTTCAGTGCTTCCCAGATTGCGGGGACCCTGTGTGATCAATGGCCCGGGTTACGTTGGCAAAATCTTCAGTTCAGTGACAGGGGGAGTGCTTCCGGACTTGTTACAGGAGATATTATGGCCCGTGACATGGAGGTCCGGGAAAATTTAGAGAGGCTTGTAAGCGAAGTTAGACCCCACTTAAAGGGTGCTGAGGCAGTGGGTATGCCCGCTGTTCTTGGTATGGAACGATCCCACGAAATTGTCGAGAAATTGTCCCGTGAATTGGGGGCGCGGGTATTTGAAATTCCAACAATGCCCCTCTCCGTCCCCGGACTCAGGTTAAATGAGGCGTTCATGCGGGGGTTATCGGCCAAGGGCGTTAAGCTCTTTTTCCCCAACAGGGTTATCAAATGGGAACAGGATGAGAAAGGGAACTTTCTGCTTGGTATCGGCGGGAAGACAGCGGACAAATGGATCCGGGCCGAGGGAGTGATCCTTGCCGCAGGGAGATTCTGGGCCAAGGGGCTCAGGGCCGACAGGGACAAGATCAGGGAGACGCTCTTTGATATTCCTGTTTCACAGCCGGGGGAGAGGAAAGAGTGGCACAGAAGCAATTTCTTTGATCTCAGGGGTCATCCCGCAAACCAGGCAGGTCTCGATGTGGATGATCTGTTCAGGCCTATCGACAAGGACGGCAGACCTGCTTTTGATAATCTGTTTGCATGCGGATCGATCCTCGCCCACCAGGACTGGATGCGGATGAAATGCGGTTCAGGTCTGGCCATAAGCACCGCCTCTGCCGCAGTGGACGCTTTTTCCTCTTATAACGCTTGAAAGAAGCACGATGCAATGTTACTCATAAAACCTCACACCGTATACAATGAGAGGATATTTGACTAATGTCCCTTGCTCTGGAAAATGTCACCAAAAAAGTTGGACGCGAGACCCATCTCTACGACATCAGCCTGGAGTTTGAGACGGGGTCCCGCAATGTGATCTTAGGCCGTACCTTAGCGGGGAAGACATCCCTTCTTAGGTTGCTGGCAGGATTAGATAAACCGACTACGGGGAGGTTACTGGTAAACGGAGAAGATGTTACCGGCAAATCAGTCCGAAAACGAAGTATTGCCATGGTCTATCAGCAGTTCATCAATTACCCTTCTCTCACTGTCTACAAGAATATCGCCTCGCCCTTGAAAATTGCCGGTGTAAAAAAGGGAGAAATTGATCGGCGCGTACGCAAAACCGCTGAGATGCTGCACATCGAGGGGATGCTGGATCGTCTACCCACCGAGCTTTCCGGTGGACAGCAGCAGCGCGTTGCCATTGCCAGAGCATTAATCGGAGACGCTGAGTTGCTTTTGTTAGACGAGCCCTTAGTGAACTTAGACTATAAACTGCGTGAAGAGCTACGGGTTGAGCTTCACGATATTTTCGAGGAGCGCAAGGCGATCGTTGTCTACACCACCACGGAACCGACCGAGGCCCTGATGTTAGGGGGGAATATCCTGGTTATGGATGAGGGCCGCATTCTCCAAACCGGTTCCACTCCAGAGGTCTATCATAATCCGGCGACGACCAAAGTGGCTGAGGTCTTTAGTGATCCACCCATAAACTTCCTGAACGGCACGATTCAAGGGGGTTCTGTTAGAATGGGGCGGAATATTGAAATCCCATTGGAAGACTATATGAAGCCGTTATCTGAAGGGGAGTACGCCTTCGGGGTACGGTCCAATCATCTTTTTTCATCCAGAAACGACAAGGAAGATACGGAAATTCCGGCTAAAGTCGAATTGGCAGAGATTAACGGATCCGAAACATTCATTCATGCCGACTATGATGGGTTCCGGTTAGTGGTTCAGGAGAGCGGGATCCGTCCTTTCCGGATCGGGGCCGAAATAACCATATATGTCAACCCGTCTTCTTTTTTTGTGTACGATGAGGCAGGGGTACTGGTCGCGTCACCCTCGCGGGTGCCATTGAAGACAGATTGAGATAGGAGAGTGTCATGGCTCGTATTGAGCTAAACGAAATTGCCCATAGCTATCTGCCCAAGCCCAAAAGCGAGTCCGATTATGCCCTGAAGCGGATCCATAACGTGTGGGATGACGGGGGCGCATGTGCCTTGTTAGGGCCCTCGGGATGTGGCAAAACCACTTTACTGAATATCATTTCCGGTTTACTTACTCCAAGCAGGGGGCGGGTCCTGTATGATGGCAAGGACGTAACAGGGTTGCCGCCGGAAAAACGGAACATTGCCCAGGTCTTTCAATTTCCGGTTTTGTACGACACCATGACGGTTTTCAGCAATCTGGCATTTCCTTTGCGTAATCGAGGCCTCAGCGAAATCGAAATAAGAGAACGTGTCCTGGAAGTGGCCGAAATCCTTGACCTGGTCCCTTTTCTCAACAAGAGAGCCTCTGGATTGGCGGCCGATGCCAAGCAGAAGATATCATTGGGCCGTGGACTGGTTCGAAGTGATGTGGCGGCCATACTTTTTGATGAGCCGTTGACGGTCATCGATCCGCAAATGAAGTGGACCCTGCGTAGCAAACTGAAAGAGATCCATGAGGAATTGAAGTTGTCCTTTATTTATGTGACCCATGATCAGGTGGAAGCCCTGACCTTTGCTGATCAGGTGGCGGTGATGTTCGAGGGCGAAATCGTACAGATCGGCTCTCCCCAGGACCTTTTTGAAAACCCCGAACACAGGTTTGTCGGTTATTTCATAGGGAGCCCGGGAATGAATTTCCTTGAGTGTACTATAGAGGGAAATGAAGCAAGGGTCGATGGCGCCGGTATTGTTTTAGACGAGGAAGCAGCGGCAAAAGCACGCAAAGCCCGGGGGAAGCTGGAACTTGGGATAAGACCCATGTATTTAGAGGTCCATGCAGGGTTTGGTGACGGCATGGTGCGGGCCAGGGTCAAGGGGGTTGAAGACCTGGGCAGTTACAGGATTGTGGCCCTTACCTTAGCGGGTCAAACCTTGAAGGCCAGGCTGCCTGAAGACAAACCGGTTCCCGAGGGCGAGGTTTGGCTTGGCTTCCCACCGCAATGGACCCGGCTGTTTGCCGATGGACGGTTGGTAAAATAGTAAGGTTTAAAGGTTCAAGGGTTCTGGGTTCAGAGGTCTTTCAATAGTCAATTTTCAATTACAAAGGGTGTTTCCATGGAAAAATGGCCAAATAACAGGGCCTGGTTATTAGTGCTGCCGGTTTTTGTCATCGTGGCCTTCAGTGCCATCATTCCCCTGATGACCGTGATCAATTATTCGGTCCAGGACATCTTTGGGCCGGGCCAGAGCGTTTTTGTCGGCACAGAGTGGTTCCGGGAGATGTTAGCCAACGATCGCCTGTACGAAGCGCTATGGCGTCAATTCCTCTTTTCCGGGCTCGTGCTGTTGATTGAGATGCCCCTCGGTATACTCATTGCCTTAGCCATGCCAAAAAAGGGGTGGGGAGTCCCTGTCTGTCTGGTTACCATAGCGTTGCCCCTGCTGATCCCTTGGAATACCATCGGGACCATCTGGATGATCTTTACGCGGCCGGATATCGGTCTCTTTGGCGCCGGGATGAACAACCTGCTTGGCATACCCTTTGATCATACGGATAATTGGCTCGATGCCTGGATCACAGTAATGTTGATGGAGGTCTGGCATTGGACTCCGTTAGTTGTCTTGCTGGCCTATGCAGGGCTGCGGGCCATCCCCGAGGCCTATTACCAGGCAGCCCGGATTGACGGAGCATCGGCCTGGGCCACCTTCCTTTACATACAGTTGCCCAAGATGCGCGGTGTACTCACCATCGCCTTTCTGCTTCGTTTTATGGACAGTTTTCTGATCTATGCCGAGCCCTTTGTGCTGACAGGGGGCGGTCCCGGTAATTCGACCACATTCCTCTCCATCTACTTAGTCAAGATCGCCCTCCTGCAATTCGACCTGGGACCGGGCGGGGCCTTTTCGCTCATCTACTT
>CAZFSF010000129.1:0-7768 GCA_964522045.1 uncultured Desulfobacteraceae bacterium | reverse complement strand
TTTTTGGGCGATATTAATTAAATATCAATAGTTTGGCTTGGCCCGACCCCAGGCCACACTTTGCGTTGGCTTGTATCATTATTAACAAGAAAAAAACTCTCGTTAGAAAAGGACAGCCTTGTAATACCCGGCTCTCCGACCGAACTTGTAAATATAGAAACAAATACCGAACTAACGGTCTCAATAGATCAGGTAGGCAGCCTAACCGCCTTTTTTGAATTGTAATTCTCGAACCAGTCGTTCCACTGGACTCGCTGAAGCTCGCCGGTGAACTTACCATTGACTACAAGAATGGAACTGTTTGTACTTTCCTGTCGGTTAATAGAAGGAGATTCATAAAGGATGAAAGCGAAACGAACCTGTTATCCGCGTTTAGCAGTCTCTGTGCTTATTCTGTTGATTTGCTTGATTGTAGGTAAAGCCATCGCCACAATACATTCCGGCGATTTACTAAATTTCAGCCTTGATGGGGTGTCCTTTAGGATGGTCTATGTTTCTGCGGGTTCCTTTATGATGGGCAGTCCATTTAATGAGCCAAAGCGAATTCTTGAGGAAAAGCAACATAAGGTCGCGCTAACCCAGAATTTTTATTTGGGCGAAACTGAAGTGACCCAAGGTCTGTGGCGGGCCGTCATGGGCAACAACCAATCTTTGTTTAAATATTGCGGGGAGGATTGTCCGGTAGAACAAGTATCCTGGGAGGATTGTCAGGAATTTATTCGGAAATTGAATCAAATGACCGGCAAACAATTTCGCCTGCCTACCGAGGCGGAATGGGAGTATGCCTGCCGGGCCGGGACAACCACGCCCTTTCATACCGGCAAATGCCTGGATGCCGTCGAAGCCAATTATAGGGGCGATTTCCCAATGCCCGGATGCGGCAAGGGACCAAATCGTGGAAGAACAATGCTGGTCGCAAACTTCAAGCCCAATGCCTGGGGTTTGTATGACATGCATGGCAATGTTTGGGAGTGGTGCCAAGATTGGTATGGCGATTATCCTGATAATGCGGTGACTGATCCTGTCGGACCATCTTCCGGTATATACCGAATCAGACGTGGCGGCAGCTGGTTTGACTTCGCTAGGGACTGCCGTTCGGCGCACCGAGGCTGGTTTACGCCCGACTCCCGGTACGACATCCTGGGCTTTAGGCTTGCTCTTTCAGATCAGTGAGGCTGTGTGGGACGGGGGTCTGCCTTTGACTCTTGCGCGTAACCTCCAAGAAGAATAAGAGTCAACGGCAGACCCCCACATTGACCCCCACATTCATAATTTCAGGAATGCAACCGTTGTTATGCAAACCTTGATATTGTCGATGGCTGCAAATGCAAGATTTGTGTTCGCAAGCTCGCGTCCCATCGAACGCACACATACGATATGAAACCTTAAATTTCCCGATTTTCGACAATTGATTTTGCTGACGCAACCTTATGCAGGGTATGCTCGCCCCGTGGGATCAGTTACCGTGTAATTCAAAAGAAAAGGGGGGAGTCAATAAGGCTCCCCCCTAATATAATGTCATCCTAAATGTTATCCGTTAGCCACCATGAGCATCTCTGTTACGGGATCAGGTACAAGGGCTTTATCCACCGCCTCATCGATTCTTTCCACAAGAACAAACTGCATGGATTCACGGACTTCGTCTGGTAACTCGTCAAGGTCCTTATCATTGCGCTTGGGCAAGATGACAGTTGTAAGACCAGCTCGATGGGCAGCCAGTACCTTCATTTTGATACCGCCCACAGGCAGCACGCGACCCCGTAGGGTCACCTCTCCCGTCATGCCCACTTCACTTCTAACGGGTCGGTCGCTATAGAGACTGGCCACAGATAGAACCATTGCCAGACCCGCTGACGGCCCATCTTTAGGGGTTGCACCCGCTGGTACGTGGATGTGGACGTCCGTGGTTTCGAACAGATCAGGCTCAATCCCAAGCTGCCGGGACTTTGATCGAACATAGCTATGGGCGATCTGGGCACTTTCTCGCATCACGTCGCCCAGCTGACCGGTAAGAGTGAGGTTCCCCTTTCCCTTCATTCCTGTAGCCTCGATAAACAGGATGTCCCCGCCAACAGCCGTTACAGCAAGGCCTGTTGTAATTCCCGGAATTTCGATTTTCTCAGAAGACTCGGGCTCAAAGTCCTCTTTCTTGAGGTATTCCCTCACCACCTCGGGTGTAACGGAAATATGGGTCAGCTCGCCAGCGACAATTTTCACAACCGCCTTACGGCATACGGCTCCGATCTGGCGCTCCAGTGTACGGACGCCTGCCTCACGCGTGTAGTGCCTGACGATCTTCTGGAGGGCGTCTTCAGCAAACTCGATCTCTTTCTCCCTGAGCCCATTGGCCTTTAATTGCCTTGGGACCAGGTGCCGCTGGGCAATGCGAACCTTTTCGTTCTCTGTGTAGCCGTCCAGCTGAATAATTTCCATACGATCGCGCAAGGGCGACGGGATTGTCTCCAACTGGTTGGCAGTTGTGATGAAGATAACATCACTAAGGTCAAAATCCACATCCAAATAATGATCCCGAAAGGCATGGTTTTGGGCCGGGTCCAGCACCTCCAATAAGGCACTGCTGGGATCCCCTCGCCAGTCATTGCCGATCTTATCCACTTCGTCCAGCATAAACACAGGATTTCTGGTACCAGCCCGTTTTATGGCCTGAATGATACGGCCGGGCATGGCACCGATATACGTTCGGCGGTGGCCGCGAACTTCTGCTTCATCTCGCATGCCCCCCAGGCTCATTCTCGTGAACTTCCTTCCCAGGGCCCGGGCGATGCTTTGGCCTAGGCTTGTCTTTCCCACCCCCGGGGGACCTGCAAAACACACGATGGCCCCCATTGCTTCAGCAATGGCCTTTTCCTCTCCGTTCTGGGGTTCCAGCCCCCGTTCCTTGACCAGTTTCCGGACCGCAAGGTATTCTAAGATACGTTCCTTGACCTCTTCCAGATCATAATGATCCTCGTCCAGGACCTGCCGCGCATGGTCAATGTCCGCATGGTCCTCGCTTGATTTCTTCCACGGAAGGTCAATGAGCCAATCCAGATAGGTCTTGATCAATGAATACTCAGGTGAGTGAGGCGACATTCCCTTAAGCCGTTTCATCTCGCGCTTCGCCTCTTTCATGGCCTCTTCAGGCAAATCAGCATCTTCCAACTTGGCCGTATATTCCTCAATTTCAGACTCACCTTCCTCATCTTCTTCCCCAAGGGCTTTCTGGATGGCCTTCATCTGTTGTCGCAAATAAAACTCTCTTTGGGCCTTGTCCATTTTTCCTTTGGCTTCGGATTGGATCTTCTTGCCAAGGCTCAGAACCTCCCTCTCACGGCAAAGGTGGGAAATCAGTAGTCTTAATTTGTCCTTCACCGGATCTGCTTCCAGGATTTTCTGCCCTTCTTCAACGCTCACACCCGCATTGCTTGCAATAAGATAGATGAGATAAGACACATCCTGTATTTGGTCAAGGAGGGCGTTGGCCTCTATAGGCAAGTTCGGCGACAATTTGATCACATCATGGGCAACTTCTCGAAGGGTGCGCTGCAGAGCGTCTGCCTCCACACCCTCTTCCACGAGGTCTGACATCTCTCGAATGTGGGCTTTCAGGTAAGGTTCAGTCCCAATCCAATCCTCCACCCGGAAACGCTCCAACCCATGGGCAATGATTTGAAGGGTGTTGTCAGATCCCCGCGTCACCCGGTCCAATTTGGCAATGGTTCCCACTTCGTAGACCTCTCCCGGTTGCGGTTCCTCAATCGAGGGATCCTTCATGGCCACCAGACCGACAATACGGTCTCCCGCGAAGGCCTCTTCCACAAGCCTCATAGAGCGTGGGACCCCTACTGCCAGTGGCAGGACCACAAACGGATAGGGCACAGTATTTCGTAGAGGCAATATGGGTAGCTCCCGGCACTTTTCACTTACAGTTTCGCATATTTTATCGGTATTCATAACCGTATCCTCCATAAATTTTTTCCAATACTCCCCAATTTTTACTCTAAGGAGCATCTCTTAAAAAAAATGATAACAGGTCAAGCGCACCTGTCTTTCTCCAAAACAATTTTAATAAATTACTTCAAATATAAGATCGAATAACTGATTGTAAAGATCGCCGAAGACGCTCTGGAAAAAGGCATACCTTGCGTGGGAGAGGAGAGACGGGCGGAGTCGGGCTTAAACAGGTAGGGTGCAGAGAGTTTGTTCGATGGACTCAGCCAGGTAAGCGAGCTTGCGAGACTCCGAATTCAACCCAAATCTGGACATTTGTTATTGCCCAAGCCCTATGCGGGACTGGGGTCTGCTCTTGACTCACCCTGCAAAAATGGAGTAATGTATTGATATGTCCAGACCACTAAGAATCCAATTTCCACATGCCTGGTATCATGTGATGAACCGTGGCAGCGACTAAGGATAAGATCGGCTCTAAGGACTCAAAATGTGTCTTTTTGGGAAGATAGTGTTGAATATCAATATGATGGCTTGGTCCTACCCGCTAGAAAAAATATTCAATAACCAAGATAACAAAATGGAGAAATATGAAAGTATTAAGACTTTATACAGGAGAAGATGGGGAATCTCATTTTGAAGATATTGAGGTTGAACTTGAAGATGGTGGTCCGATAGGAAAGCTGTCAAAAAAAATTAAGGCGACAGGTGTTATTTTCAGAGAGACACCTGCAGATTATGACTATGACTGGCATAATGCGCCACAACGCCAATTTATTATCATGCTTGATGCTGGAGTTGAAATGACAGTGGCTTCAGGCGAGACAAGAGTGATGCAGGCTGGAGAAGTTTTGTTAGCTGAAGACACCAAGGGCCATGGTCATGTTAGTAAAGCATTAAAAAACAAACCGCGGAAATCTGTTTTTATCACACTTGATTGAAAATGACATTTTTATAACGGGGACGGGTCGGACCGGGCTAACAAACCGAAATTAAGGTCTTTAGCCCGTAAACCTGGCCTTTAAAAGCCCTTAGACCCGCTTTTTTAACGCCAAAATAGTGCATTTAAGAGGTAATGACCCAACAAAAACATTCTGCGGACAAGCCGCAGATGTTCTGCGTTAGGCAGCATAAACGATTATTACTTATTTTATCGTCAAAAGAAGGAAGCCACGATTTAGAGAGAGAACGAGATGATTTGCTAAAAAATCACTAAGAGGAATTTTAGAATGGATATCAACAGCAAATGTTTTTCGGATTCCAGCGATAATATAAAGGGCTTCATCGATGAGACCACATTACGTCGCTGTCGTCGCCTCCGCCTTATTGGGATCGCTGTTTCTATTCTGATACTCTGGAACGGTGTGTGTGACTTTATTTACGCTTACTCGCCCAAATTGAGCGGCCTTGAATACTTTTCTCCTGCGGTATGGGATACGATTCGTACCGCAGGCCATCGTCCTCATTGGATGGTGATGATGGCACAAACGGCCGGCTGGCTCTATCCGTTTTACGCTCTGTCATATTACCACTGGTGGGTTGGCATGCGACGCGCAGGATTTTGGCTTGCCCATGTTCCGTGTGGACTGCTTGCCTATGCTTTGTTGATGATTGGGGGGATCCAACATGCTGGGTGGGCATTCTTGAGTGTGTTGGCGCAAGCGAAGGCCGTGGTCGGCTGCACGGACGAGGCATTTTATGCAATGGCCAACCGCTTTTTGCTCGAACATTTTGTGATGGGGGATCTGACAGCGGTATTGGCCTTCAATGTGGGCGCCATCTGGCATGCTGTGGGGATTTTAAGTGGAAGGACAGTGTATCCGCGCTGGTTTGTGGTATTGTCGCCCTTTGGTGTGTTGACTATCACGATGGTTTTTGGTGCTTGCCTGCCTGCCCCGTTTGCAGGGTTTGTGATTGCACTATTTGGGACATGGTTCATGCTCGTTCCCTGTCTTGCAAGCACAGTGTGGCTGTGGCATCGCGCCTGTGTCAATTAACAAACGAACCCTATAAATATATTGAAGCCTAACCAAATGCTACAGTCGGAATCTACTTCGCTTTCGGCTACGCAGATCCTCTGAGCTTGGTTGCCATACCTATAAATGGAGGGCAACATTTTGAAAGCGGGGTCACGGCTTGTTTGGTGGGTTATGGAAACCGGGCTCACCTGTTGGCATACGACTTTTTCTAATGGACAGGTGATATCATAAAAAGGGAGGTTTGTGCGGATGAATGAATTAGGCATGAGAGAAGTAAGTAGGGTTGAGGTCTGTGCTTTGGTCGACAATTACAGCGATTTTTTTCTTGCAGATTCAGATGTCGTCAAACGACTGCGCATTTTGCCGCCCAACGCACCTCTGGCCGAGCCGGGATTATCCTATTTGATCAAAGTGAATTCAGATTCAGAGGAACATACCGTGTTATTCGATGCTGGTATTTCAGCAGCGTGCCTGCTCCATAATGCGCAAACATTGACCTCCAGTAAGGCCGTGATGATGGGTGAAATCGGAGTCAACATAAAAAGTGTTGAGGCAGTGGTCCTGAGTCATGGACATTTTGATCACTTTGGAGGTCTTTTGGGATTCTTAAGAGAGGCAAAAAAGGAGATACCCTTATTCCTACATCCCGGGGCGTTTGTTCCCCGTCGTTTTCAAATGAGTCCTCAACTGAAGATCGATATGCCCGGGCTGAGTGAAACGGCGCTGTTGGAAGCCGGTGCAAAACTGGAGAAGGTGCAAAAAGCTTCCAAGCTTGCCTCGGACCTTATTCTGCTCTCTGGTGAAGTGGAGCGAGTGACAGAATATGAAAAAGGCATGCCTGGAATGGAAGCGAAGATCAATGATGAATGGATTCCAGATCCTTTCTATGATGACCAAGGCTTGGCAATTAACGTAAAGGATAAAGGCCTGGTGATCATCGGGGGATGCTCTCACGCGGGAATCATAAACACAATAAAACACATGAGGAAAACCGCAGGTGTGGACAAGGTCCATGCGGTTCTTGGAGGCTTCCATTTATCCGGAGAGAATGAGAAAATCCTTGGCCCAACCATCGAGGAAATGAAGGCCGTAAACCCTGATTATGTTGTGCCTATGCATTGTACCGGGTGGAAAGCCATCAATCAGTTTGCGACGGAAATGCCGGGGCAGTTCATACTAAACAGTGTGGGGTCAACCTACATTTTTTGATGGACAAGGGCGGGAGGGGCTCTCGAAATGGCTCCGTTCATACAAAGGGGGACATCATTCAGGGTTTGTCGACCGGCTGGAGACCTAACTCAACCCGGCCGAAGCCATGATCTCGGGAACAACCTCTTCCTTGCCAATGGCCATAATATGGACCCCGTCGCACATCTTTTCCTCTCGTACCCGTTTGATCATGCGGCCTGCAATCTCGATCCCTTTGGCTAAGGCACTCCCCTTTGGGGCGGAGGCCATTTCATCAATAAGCCCCTGGGGTACGTTTACGCCTGCCACATTCTTGTTCATAAAGCGGGCCATGGGCGCAGAGGTGAGCAGGATTATGCCGGCTAAGATCTTAACCGGAAACTGCCTGGCATAATCCATAAATCCCTTAAAATTGTCTAAGTCGTACACCGCCTGGGTCTGGATAAACTCTGCCCCCGCCTCGATCTTTTTTTCAAACTTGATGAGCTGGGGCTCAAGGGGATTGGCCTCGGGCGTGACAATGGCACCCGCACAAAAGGAGACTCCTCCATCCAATTTGTTTCCGCCGAGATCCTCTCCCTTTTCCAGTCTCCTTATTGCGGCCACCAATTGACTGGAATCCAGGTCAAATACCCCTTTGGCCTCCTTGTGAT
>CAZFSF010000128.1:0-7819 GCA_964522045.1 uncultured Desulfobacteraceae bacterium | reverse complement strand
ATGGGCGCCATATAGATTTTTGCCTTGACATACTACATATTGTAGGCGACTATATAAGTATTCAATATATTGGTTTAAGTAATGTTTGAGGAAAGACCATTTTAGGACGGCCCCGGGAAAAAGGCGATGCGCGGTAGGAATGCCGATTACTCGGCACCCCCCGCATCACGCCGATGGCGTGACGTGCACTGCTAATGCACTGGGCTCCTGCCTCGGGTAGTGACGCGCAAAGTTATTGGTGAACATACTCTGCCGTATTCTTGTAGGCTCACTTTGCAAGGTTCCCCGGTTCAGTGCCCGGTCCTTGTTTTGCCTTACCGAATTCCCCTTGGCCAGCCCCCTTTTCTCCACCTTCTCCGCCACAGGCTTGTTGTCACCCGTCTTGTTCGAAAGCTTCTTCGATACTATGAGGCTGTCAGACTCCCTGTATCCGTTCATCACTGCGTTACTCCCTTGGGATTTTCAATGCGGACCTTATTGCAATCTTAATAAGGCCAGATACAGGGCCTCCCGATTCCCGCGCAAAAAGCTTCCATGCATGCATGAGGTCTCCGACCCCGCCAAGTCCTTACCTCCCTTACCATTGCGGTCTGTAAGATATTGCCTTCTGTATACTTGAAGAACATCGGCACTTGGATTTATATCTCTTACGAGGCTCAATACTCAGCCTACATTTTCCCTTGTCAACGCTTCACTGGCAATGTTACCATTACCCGCGCATGACTCAGGGTTGGTGTAGGTGGTTAACCCTTCACCATAGGACACTTTCAGTCCCTACTTCTTGCCGGTTTTAATCGGCGCTCTCAAGATTAGATTTAACCCCTTGTTCATAGTATAATCAATGACTTAACGCGACCCCGGACCGACCGGACCGTCAATATATGCGTCAAATGAGTTATAATCTATGAATTTAACAGTAATAAAAGGCTGGCTGAAATCTCTCACTTTGTGGCAAATACTTCCCATTCTCATTTCTATAATAGCGCTATTGATGTCTTGGAATTACTCAAAGAAAGCCATTGGAATTTCTGAAGAATCTCTTGCAGAAGCACAGCGTTCAAATAAAATAGCTAAAGAGGCTAGTGTCATGTCAAGCTTGACATGACGCATAATATGTGGTATATTTCTTCATAAACTACCAAAGGAGGGGATGGATATGAAGAAATACACTGTGACTTTAACCAAAGACGAGCGGGATTTTTTAAAAAAAATTACTTCCAAGGGTAAGCATAAATCACAGAAGGTCATAAATGCCTTGATATTACTTGGTTGTGACGAAGGGGAGTTTCAAGGAAAACGATCGACAAACGAAGAAATTTCCCGTGTGCTGAAGATCGGCATGAGAAAAATAGACCGTATAAAAAAGCGGTTTGTCGAATTAGGGATGGACATTACCTTAAATGGCAAGAAAGGTAGTCGTATTTATGCCAAAAAGGCTGACGGTGATTTTGAAGCCCATCTTATTGCGCTGAGTTGCAGTGACCCTCCCGAAGGTTTTGCAAAATGGTCCTTGCGGTTGTTGGCTGATCAGGTTGTTGAGCTTGAATATATTGATAAGGTTTCTCATGAAACAATTCGTCAAGTGTTAAAAAAAACGAACTTAAGCCTTGGCGTCGCCAAGGATGGGTGATTCCACCAGATCAAGATGGGAATTTTGTAGCCTGTATGGAAAAGGTTTTGGAGGTCTACAAGCGTTCCTATAATCCAAGGTTTCCGGTGGTCTGCATGGATGAATCCCCCAAACAGCTAATAGGGGAGACTAAAATTCCAATTACTACGGCGCCAGGGAAGATTGCCAAATATGATTATGAGTACAAACGTCACGGGGTATGCAATATTTTCATGGCCAGTAAGCCATTGGCTGGGAAGCGACTTGTCAAAATAACAGAGAGAAAAACTAAGACAGACTGGGCATATTTTCTTGAGAACATAGCCACACTTTACAGCGATGCTGAAAAAATAACATTAGTGATGGACAATCTTAATACTCATACTCCTGGGTCGTTTTACGAAGCCTTCCAACCAGCCCAAGCAAAACAGCTTTGGGATAGATTTGATTTTGTGTTTACTCCGAAGCATGGGAGTTGGTTGAATATGGCAGAGATAGAATTGAATGTGCTCACGGGGCAGTGCCTGAACAGAAGGATTGATAACATAGAAGATGTCAGGAGGGAGACCACCGCCTGGCAGGAATATCGCAATAAGCATAAATCGAATGTGAATTGGCAGTTTACTGCAGACAATGCCAGAATAAAATTAGCACGCCTCTATCCGTCAATTGATACTTGACATGACACTAGAGATGAAACCAGAAAACAGTTTGCCAGCGTGAACAGACCATTACTTGTCGTTAAGCAAGTTCCATTCCACAAGGGGCAAGGGTTTCTTGAAATTGTCGTAGACAACGGCAAAATATTAATAACCACGGTTGTCTCCATAGAAAATATCGGTGCAATCATTGCTAGTAATATGTTCATACATTCATCCACAGGGGTTTTAGAGATTAACGGAAAAAGGAGTGGCCGAGACGAACAAAAATATAAGCCTTTGAATCCAAACGATAACCTCTCTGCCTTGTATATACCCCCAAATCAAAAGATCGAGAGAAGAATGACTTATTCTTTTCAATTGCCCCCGGATCTGGCGAAAGAAAACTTAAAAAAAGAGAAAATTAGCTTGATACAAAATATGTTGATCTATTATTACAGTGATACAAAACCGTTGCCTCACGTTTTAGCGAAAGATGTCCATCACGCTACAAATGTAACTAATATTATTCAGTACAATGATTATGTAACAAATATGCAGTTCTTTTTTTAGATGAAATTATGGGGGACGTACGAGAATTCCATGCATACAATGCTGGGCCGGATTAGGTTTTGACTGCTTGGGGAGCACAGTGAAAGATAGGGGACAGAGGCAAATTATGAACCTCCCTGAAACGGCTTTCTGAAACCATTTAATATGTGGATGGGGGTCACCCATTATGAGATGGGGTCGCCACCCTAACTAATGATAAATATGAAAGAAATGATGGGGTCTGTTGTTAACTGTTTCGCTCTGAAACGACATATGAGCAGATTATTGAAATGAACACACCTTTTAATAATCCATGCGATAACTGTGGAATCTGTTGTTTGGCTTTTTCACTTCCTCCCTTCGATGCCAACGAGTTGGTAAAGGCGTCAGACGAACTCCTTCAAGAAGTTGACGCCTACGCTCACAGTGCTCGTTATCGGAATTCCAATCCGTGTCTCTGGTTGGATCTCGATTCCGGTAGGTGCAAGCACCACGAAGTACGGCCAGTCCTTTGTCGTTGGTTCGAGCCAGGGTGTCTGGCGTGCAACAAACTGCGTATCAAAGTCGGTCTTCCGAGATTGCATAGCAAGCAAGAGGATAAAGGAAAAAGGGGCACAGAGAATTGTGGAGGCGACTGAGTTAGCTAAGAAACCTCTGTGAATTTGCCCGGCAGCTTCAGCTCAAGAAATCTTCATCCGGATCTTTTTTTGATAAACAGCCCAAGCGGTTTCAAGGCGTCGGAGCCTGGCTTTACCGGCGATATCCATCAGGGCCTTATCCCTGTTCCACGCATCCCGGGTATCCTTATGAACCGCCTCCCAGTAAGGGTCAATGCGTTGAATCAGCTCTCTTGTCCGGCTCAATACATCCCCGGTGAGTATGTGAACCGCCGGTGCGCCCGGATCGTTAAGTGCAAGCGTTCTGATGGTGACAATCAGGCATAGAATGGTTTGTTTGATCTCCCGGTCCCAGTCATATAGACATGCAATCCGAAACAGATACCCTGAAATAGCGGCGGTTACATACAGGTCTTCAATGGTTCGAAATGGCTTGATGTAATTAAGGTATCCGTCGCCGGAGAGCAGATCGGCATTTCGGATAGTAACATTATTAAATGCAACCATGCCGTGACTGATTTCCGGCACCAGGTGAATGTCTTTCATCGGGGTGATGGTGACTCCGGGAGCCCTGCTGTCTACCTTCACCATCCGGATTCGGTTTCTTCCATCACCATAGACCCCCTCTGATGCGGCCGCCAGAATCAGATCCGCTTCATTGGCGCAGGTGATATATTTTTTCTCGCCATTTAAAGTATTTGCCTGATCCCTGCTTTCATCACTCACAGGTGCCAGCCGGGTTTTGATGGCCCGAGGATGGGCGCCGCCTTCTTCTGTAACACAGAAACTGGTGATTTTGTCTGTCGGGAGTTCAGGGACAAGGGATTGCAGGGCCGAACAATAGCCGGCGGAAAATGCAAAAGCAACGCAGTCCGAGATAAACCCGCCGATTACAGCCCTGTCTACGGGATCAGGCCAGTCTTTGGTTTGCCGGTAAAATGACTGTCTCCATACATCAAATTGTTTTCCTGCATCGGAAACAGTCTGTGCACCTTCAGTCAACAATCGGTCTATAATGCGTAACTGCGATTTTTCCATTATGAATCAACTCCTATACAAAATGAATAGCTACTTATAAACGGATCATCTTTGATTGACTTACCTGTAAGGAATCGGGGGCAGCTCTTGGCATAGGACATTCTTGGAGGGCTTGGGAACGCACTGCTTGGAGCTCCGCATCATCATTACGATCGCTATCACCATCGTAGCCCCGGTCGTTGCAAAAGATGAAAAACTGCTGGATTACCCCCACGTAGAAACCATACGGTAAGGGATGAGGACGAAATAACTTCCTCTATTCGGGTGGTTCAAAGATTATTTTTTCCGTAAAAATCACAACAATCTCGTTTCTTTGATTTTTGAGGACATGTTTCAAGTCGACCAGCGTCTGCCCGTTTTTTGTTTTTCGATCAACAGCGGCTTCAAGGTCCACGTTCAAGGTATCACCGGGATAGGCCGGATTTTTTACAACCGCTTCAAGGCCAACCATTCCATGAAAGGGCCCCAGGTTTTCCTTTTTAGTGATTGCCTCAACAATCTCTACAATTGAGGTGGCGACCAGTCCCATTCCCAGGGATATCAAAAAGGGGGCCGGCGCAAATCTCCTATTGTGTGTTGCGGGCAGCTCATTTTTCACCCACTCCATGTCAATAAAGGGCGGCTCATGAAGGCCGATGAGATTTACAAAATTTACGATGTCGGTTTCCGTAATGGTCCTTCGGTGAGAAGTTAAACGATAAACCGTTTTACCTTTCTCATTTACTTCTATCTGAACATGGCCTGGCATGTTATGCTCCTGTTATATTTGTCTTTGATTTTGGAAATGGGGGGATATTCCGGGGGTCCAAGAAGAACACGTGGTAGGGTTTTCCATTATATAACCGGGGGGCGCCCATGGTGAACCCAAGCCTCTGGTAAAAACTGATTTTTTTGTATTCGAAAAAGGACTCGGTGTAGAGTCTCAAGTTTTTGTTAAAAGCAAGCTCTTTGGCATACTCAACCAGTTTGATCCCAAGCCTTTCATTCCTGTATTTCGGATGGACGGCCAACGATCCTATGGCCAAAGAAGGGTGAGCGTAGTCTTCTTGCGGAGCCCGGTTTTCCATGATCATTATACCCTTCAGGTCGGAGCGATTTTTGATGACTACACAGCGTTCTTCAAGGATGGCTAAACGGACATAGTTTTCCGTGTCCCAATAGAATTCTTTTACATCACTCAGTCTGAGCAGGGTATTGAGTTTTTTAGCATCAGGAAGATCTTTTAGAAGGGCCTTTTCAATATCATCCATGGGAAATTCCAAGCGTTTTTCGGAGAGCTTCACTTAATGGTGACCCTCTCCCCGGGCTTGGGTCCGTTTACAGGAGGGCCGGCAAAGGCCTGGGCGATCAGCATCCAGTTCCGGGCCACATCGCCCTTCACTTCAAGCCGGGTGTCGTCAACGTGTCGACGCTGAACCACAACCAGACAGAAGTCTTCGGCCTGACCCTTAATGCTATCTGAGGTGTCTTCCGATCCCCAGGTCCACAGATCGCCTGACGGCCCGATCAGTTCCAGACGCACGGCCACATCGGGCACTTTCAGACCCCGGCTGACGTGGCTCCAGCCAAAGGTCGTCACACCGATGTGGGCCACGTGCCTGAGCCGGTCAGTGGGCTCCCGTTCAATGCCCAGGGTGTCCACCACGTCCTGTCCGTGGGCCCAGGTTTCCATAATGCGGGCCGTGGCTTTGGATCGAGCGCTCATAGTGGGACCGACCCAGGGGATGCGGTCCTTGGGACCTTTTGCGGCCAGGCCATCGACCAGGGCCTTCCTTTCCCTACGCCAGTATTCCATGACATAGGCAGGTGTAGCTTCTCGAAGCTCCCGCTGGGATTCCATATAGGCCTCTTCCGAGACAAACATGCTTCCGATGAGTTTTTTGAAAGCCGATTCATCCGAGGCAGCCAGTTTGGCCGTCATGTCCCAATAGGCTACGTGAGCGATTTCATACTTGATGGACCAGCCGATAAATGGTGTGATGAGGTCCCATTGTTCTTCACTAAGCTTAGAGACGATAGCGTCCAGGGTTTCTTGCTCGTTATGCAAATCGCGGCAGATCTCTTTCAATTTATTCTCCTCCCGAGGAATTGGATCGAAAACTCTCTGATGCCTGATACAGGTGATATAGAGTCCGTGAAAATATGCCCCGCTACTTTTTTTTGCCCTTGCTGAAGGCCTCCACTGCCTTAAAAAAATCGGGAGTAGTGCAACATATACTCTGGTTGCGGTTCTCCAGTTCAATGGCTGCCTCAAGTGAGGGGGCATTCAGGTTCTGGTAGAGGGCCTCTTTTGTAAAACGCAGTCCGAAAGGACTCTTGCCCAACATAAGACGTGCCGTTTCCATGGCGGTCTTCATCAGTTCATCCTCATCTACCAGATGGCTTATGAGGCCTATTTTCTCCGCTTCGGCTGCGTCAACGGTTCGGCCCGTAAAAAGGATCTCCGCGGCGCGGTGTATTCCCACGGCGCGGGGGAGAAAATAGGATGTGCCCAGTTCCCCGCCGGAAAGACCGATGTTGATAAAGGAGGGGGTAAATGTAGCGCCAGTGCCGGCGATGATGACGTCTGAGGCAAGGGCAATGCACATGCCGCCCCCGGCTGCAGGGCCGTTGACCGCTGCTATTATGGGCTGTGGGATTCGCCGCATTTCAAGTATCCTGTCCGCGTATTTTTTCTGGACGGCGACCAGGTGGAGGGCCGTATTTGAAAACAGGGCGGCAGTCTCTTTTCGGACCCGTGAATCCTTCAGGTCCGCGCCCGAACAGAACCCGCGTCCCGCACCTGTTATGATAAGTACTCGTACACCCTCCATGGTACGAAGCTGGTAAAACAGAGAGTGCAGATCATCGAGCATATCCATATTTATTGCATTCAGGCGATCGGGACGATTGAGTGTGATAAGGCCGATACCCGGTTCCGGCTCTTCAAACCTTATTGTGCTGAACTCCATGGAACTTCTCCTCTTTGCTGTTTGGAAAATGCGAGTTCTCTAAAACCTCAACCTGTTGGCATATTCTTTTATATTAAGTTAGGATAGCTCTGACCAGGTAGCCGATTTGATCGCAACAGGCATTCCTGCAAACAAAGCCTTTCCATCCTGTCAGAGAGGTACTCTAAGAGCTGGAGGTGGAGGGAAACATAAGGGCTATTCAGCTACCTGATGTCTGTTCATATATCTGAATATATTTTATCCTGTCAAGTAATCAATCGCCTACAGCCAATCTAACTCGTGTCCAAACGAAAACTAGGATTTTTTGCTCAGATCAAGCCTCCGGCCTGGAGGGCCTACGCCCCGGAAGGGAAGGGGAAAATTTTAACCGCAGGAATACATTGAGTATTTCGAGGATTAAAATTTGAGCCTGAC
>CAZFSF010000127.1:0-7972 GCA_964522045.1 uncultured Desulfobacteraceae bacterium | reverse complement strand
TGCACATCTTGATCTCATCCCCGTAATCCACATCCCGGAAGACCTCCTCGGCAAAGGAGGGATTGTAGTTGATCATGTTTTCCATAAGCAACCCCTTTTCTATTGAATATTGAATATTGATTATTGACAACTTCGGACAGTGAATCCCACAATCATCAATCAACAATCGTCCATCAACAATCCAACTACCATCCCTTATAAGGATTAGGGCCGACCTCCTCAATCTTTTCCATAAACTCATCGATGATGACGGGGATCTTGTCATAATCGGTGATCCCCACCTCAACAAATTTCACACGCTCGGACTCTAAAGCCAATCTGTCCAAGGTCTCTGAGACCTTGCTTAACCTCGTTTCGGCCAATTCACTACCTTTAATAAAATGGCACTGGTAATCATCTCCATGACGGCAACCAAGAAGGAGTATGCCGTCAATACCCCTGGAGAGCGAGTCAGCAATCCAGACCAGGTTCATGGAACCCAGGCACCTCATCGGGATAAAGCGGACATAGGGACTCCATTTCATCCGTTTGATGCCTGCCATATCCACGGCCGGAAGGGCATCGTTTTCACAAATCAAACAAATCACCCTCGGTTTTTCCTCATCCTCCTCAGGTACGTGAACTGACTTGATCATGTTCCCGATCATCCCCACGGAGTAGTTCTTAAAGGAAATGATCCTTTCAGGGCAGGCCCCCATGCAGACACCGCACCGACGGCATCGGGTGGGATTGGGGAGAGGGTTAGCCTTTTCGTCTTCATTGATCGCGCCAAAGGGACATTCCTCTGTGCACCGTTTGCACTGAGTACATCGCTGCATATTAAACTCAGGGTAAGTCATATCGCCTGCCCTGGGATGGACCGCCTTTCCCTCGGCAGTTGCCTCGGTGCACTGGATGGCCTTCATGGCCGCGCCCGCCGCATCGTCTATGGCCTTGGCCGTCTCCATGGGTCGCCTGACACATCCGGCGGTATAAATACCGGTTCGTCTGGTTTCATACGGAAAGCAGATAAAGTGGGAATCGGGGAACCCGTATTTCAGTGTTGGCAGCTCAGGCCCCTGGCGATACTCCAAATTGAGGGCGCTTGTGGCAAAAAACCCGGAATCGGGCACGACTTCCATCATGCCGTCTTCATCGGCCCCTTCGGTATCGGCCGGCGCCTTGATCTTTGGCGTGGTCTCAGGTTTAGAGGCCGGTACCATACCAACAGCCAGCACGATTAGATCCAGATCTTCGATCTTCACCTTCTCGCCCAAAAGCTCGTCATCCGCTTCCACAAAGAGTTTACCTCCTGCCTCTCCCACATCGGCAGCCTCGCCTCGAATGAAGATATTACCGTCATTCTGTGCCTTTCGATAAAAGTCCTCGGCCTGACCGACAGTACGCACATCCTTATAAAGGATATAATTCACTGCCTCGGCATTCTGCTCTTTGACATAAGTTGCCTGCTTCATTGAAACCAAGCAGCAGGCCGATGAGCAGTAGGGGAGATGTTCAGGGTCCCTGGATCCGGCACATTGGATAAAGAGGACATTCTTGACATCACTCCCATCCGAGGGCCGGGTGATCTTGCCGGCAGCGGCCATCTCTTCCATCTCCACATTTGTAATCACATCCTTAAATTTGCCATAGCCCAAGTGACCTAACTTGTTGGCATCATAGGGGACCCAGCCCGTTGCCTGAACCACTGCCCCTACCCTTTCATTAGCCCCATTTCCGTTTGATTTGATATCAACGGTATACAGACCCGGGCCCCCGCTGATCTTTTCCACGGTAGAGGAGGTATAAACCTTGACCTTGGGCTCCTCCTCAATCGCCTTGATCAGATCCTCGGTACCAGGTTCCGAAAGATCCTTATAGGGCATTGTGATTAGCTTTTTCATCTTGCCGAGGAAACCGCCCAATTTCTCCTCTTTTTCCACTAAAATAGCCTGATAACCCGCCTTAGCGGTCTCTAAGGCCGCGGTCATCCCGGCAAGCCCCCCACCGACGACCAGGATGTCCTTGGAATATTCTTCCTCTGCCTTAAACGGCTCAGTCAATTCGGTGTCTTTAGCCTGGGAACAACCGATCCGCAGGTTGTCTTCAGCCAACATCTGGGTATCTTCCTCTTTAGGAGGCTGACTCCAGGCCACCTGCTCTCTCAAATTGACCCTTTGCACGATGACTCCCTGGCCAAAGTTAAAGGCATCATAGTTGACCCTGTGAGAACACCCGGCGATAATGACAGTATTTATCCCCTCACCCTCTATATCCTGCTTTATAAGGTCAACGCCCTCTTGGCCGCACAGGAAGGAATGATCTTTTTTCAATTCGATGGTGAAATCCTCAGTACCATCCTCCTTGAGCTGCTCTATATTCAGGGCATCTCCGATGCCGCACCCGGTGCAAATATAAACTGCTGTCTTTTTGTCCATCGAGTTACCTCCTCGCGATTGATTGGATAGCCTTTAAGGCCCCTGCTGTGGCGTCTTGCACAGATGAAGCGACATCGGTTGGTCTTCTTACACAGCCGGCGCCGTAGATTCCGGTCTTCTCCGGATCATTTACTAAGAACCCATACTCATCACAGGGGACCTCGGGCGCGGCATCTATTTCGATCTTGTTGGGCACCATACCGGTCGCCAGAACAACCATGTCAAAGTTCATCAGGATCTGTTCGCCCGTCCTGGTGTTTTCTCCTTCAAGGAGCAGGCAGTCTGTCTCCTCATTCTCTGTAATATTGGCAATCTTGCTCTTGATAAAGGCCACCTTTTCGTCTTCCTGAACCTTGACATAAAAGTCCTCTAACCTGTCAAGTGCCCTGATATCTATGAAGAAGATTGTTACATCACAATCAGGATACAGTTCTCTCACGTATGTCGTATGCTTCAAAGAGGCGAGGCAGCATATGCCTGAGCAATAGGGGAGATAGTTTTCATCCCGCGACCCGGCACACTGGATGAAGGCGATATTCTTGGGCTCCTTTTTGTCAGAAGGCCGCAATATCTTCCCTCCTGTTGGTCCATTAGGCGATGCCATCCTCTCCAGCATTACATTGGTAATGACGTTTTTATATTCACCAAAGCCATAATAATCCACCTTGGCCGCATCGAAGGGATCCCATCCCGCAGCCCAGACAATAGCGCCGACCTTCAGGTCAAAGGAAGTCTCTTCCATATCCAGATCGATAGCGCCGTATTCACAGGCATCGAGGCATTTTTTTCCCTCATCGGTTCCTGCAACGGACGGGTCCAACACATATCTCATGGGGAATGCAAATTCATGGGGGAGATAGGCCGCCTTGATCTTATCCATTCCATAATTAAACGGGTTGTCTATCTCAACCTCACACACCTCGGTACATTTCCCGCAGCAGGTACATCTCTCATTAACATACCGGGGGGCAAGTTTAACGGTGACGTCATAGTCCCCTTCCTGCCCTGAAATGCTCGCTACCTCAGCCATAGTAAAAAAACGAACTTTGGGGTTCTGTCTCATGCGCCGGAAGTTGATCTCCAGACCGCAATTTGGCGGGCACAGCTTGGGAAAATACTGGTATAACTGGGTCACGCGACCACCAAGATATGGATTTTTCTCGACTAACACCACGTCATAACCGGCCTCAGCCGCTTCCAATGCGGCTGTAATTCCGCTCATGCCCCCGCCAACCACCAATATGGTCTGGTTTGTCGTTTGTACATCTGCCATTGTATCCTCCAGGGTTGTTGTTTTTGAAATCTATGTCGGAAACTCAAATGCCCTAATAATACAAAAAGCGTATTTCGTCAATATCCATTTTTGCGCCATTGATTTTTGCGAAAATGTTCATTGACCAAACACGCTGATTCAAGTGCCTAAAGTGAGTCCCGCTCAGGCGGGATGCCTAAAATGCCTAAAAGTATTACAAAGTGGTATCTAACATTTCCAAAAAGGATAGGGGCTCAGAGAAGGTCTGTGTGGCTGACAGGATAATTTTTTGAACCGTCATAGAATAATCTGTTTGTCCCTAATGGCCCCACAGATGATTTTCTAAGAATTCACATGACAAATATCCTAAAACTTTAGTTCACTTAATTCAGTGTATTATGATGATAATCAAAGAAATACTCCAGACACCGAAAACGATGCCTGGAGTATGTTCATCTCAGGTTAAAGGTTATACACCGGGAATGTTCCAGATGTCCTTCTTGGACATCTCCCACTCACCGCTTGCAGGATCATATTTGCAATTGGCAAAGCAGAGCCAGTTTTCGTCATCCATCTTGGGTGTGTCAGACCTGAAGTAGTAGCCCGGCCACCTGGTCTCCTCGCGGAAGAGCATGGTCCTGATATGGGCCTCACCCTGCCACATCCTCTGGACATTCTCCCAGACCCTCTCAAGGGAGTAGATATCCTCGGCAGCTAACTTCTCGGAGTCCTCCTTCAAATAGACAAACAGCTCCATGGCCCTCTCAAGATTGGACTTACTGGTCTTGAAGGCCGCGGTCACGCCACCTGCATACTCATCCATGATCTTCTGGAGACGATCCATGAACTGACGCCACAGAAGGTAGTTGGGGTTGATGGCAGGATCTGTGGTCTCGTTGCAGAATTCCTGATAGCGATCCAGAGGCGCCAAAAGCCTGGCCTTGATCTCGTCCACCTTGGCCGCATCGACATTGGGCGCTGCGCCCTTTTCCACGATGTACTTGATGGCCGCCTTACCAACGATCCGGCCTTCCGCATGGGAACCGGACGAGAACTTATGGCTGGATGCACCAGAGGCATCACCGGCCGCGAAGAGCGCTTCTGTCGTGCACATATTGGCATAACCCCATTTGTACGGGGTGTCCATGTCTTCGGGACCACTTACCCAGGCACCGGAGGCACCGGAGTGGGAACCGATGAAGTAAGGCTCGCAGGCCGCGATTTCAGAGTGCTTCTCTTCGGGCTTGACATTCAGGCCCGCCCATAGATGTGCCTGGGAGATAGTCATATCCAAGAAGTCCTCCCATGCCTCAGACTCGAGCTCCTTCATCTTCTTCTTGAACGCCTTTGGATCATCCTTGAATTCATCGGCGATCTTGCCAATGGCCTCAGCGGTTTCCATATACAGAGGACCTAAACCGGCATCCACATCCAACATGCCGAGATAGTTCCTCAGGTTGGCCGGAATCGGTTTGGCCAATCCGTAAGGTGCCCAGTTATTAAGCTCCTCTTTCCTGACGGACATATACTCGCCGCCCTCTGCACTGATGGCCCTCGATTTGAAGAGGAGGAACCATGCACCCACAGGGCCATAGGCGTCCTTGAACCGGACCGGGATAAACCTGACTTCCTGGCAGGTCATCTCTGCGCCGGCCTTGAGGGTGAAATAGGCGCTGGAGCCGGTATTAAACGGCGGATACCAGGAACGTCCAAAACCTTCACCGACCGACCTGGGCCGGAACACGTGAACCGCACCGCCCATGGTGGCGACGGTGGCCTTGGCCTTGAACACATAAATTTTCTCTTCACGTGTGCTGAAACCTACAGCACCCACGCACTTGTTGCCGTCCAAGAGCGGTTCTACGATAAAGACCCTCTCAAAGATCTCACCACCCGCATCGGCGATGGCGTTCTTGGCTGCCTCGGCAATGATGATCTTGTAAGACTCGCCGTTGATCATTAGCTGCCAACGACCCTCATGCACATACTTGCCTTCTTCGTCGGTCCAGATTTTGAGACCCCATTTTTCAAAGAGATGCACTGTTGAGTCCACGTGACGGGCGATGTTATAAACCAGATCCTCTCTCGAAACACCCATCAGGTCCTGACGTACATAGCGGACATAGTCCTCACATGTGTTATCACCGTCTTTGACACCCACATACTGGTTAATTGCCGAAAGGCCCATGGCCACGGCGCCACTTCTATCCAGGGCCGCCTTGTCAACCAGGGTCACCTTCAGGCCGTTTTTCTTGGCCCAGTAAGCTGCCTCTGTGGCCACACCACAAGCTGAAAATCCCCCACCGAGAATCAGGAGGTCTGTGCTAACTTCTACTGTTTCAAAATTTGCCATATCTATAATACCTCCTTTCTTTATACTGTGGGAACTGCATCGAGACCCAAGGATTCGGGTTCGGTGGCTAAGGCTTCGCTGTTCAGATCATCGTGAGCTGCATAGCCCCCCAATGGATCTGCCGAGCCTTCTTCATTTGTCCTGATGGGGAACTTGAACCTCTTGAGGCTGCCGTCCCGGAACTTGACCGTCCACATGATATCCTCTGAACCCCGCAGGGGAACACAGCTCGCTCCCAGAGGAATGAAGTCTGCGTAGCCGCGGACATCCATGGCCTGCTGGGGACAGATCTTGACACAGCACTGGCATTCCCAGCACATGGAAGGATCACGGTTATATGCCTTCATCTTCTCTGTATCGAGGAACATCAGGTCGTTGGGGCAGATATACATACAAGCTGTCTTGTCCTGCCCTTTGCAACCATCGCACTTTTCTGCAATTACAAAACTTGGCATTATTATACCTCCTACAATTAACGGTTTTAAAGCCTTAGACAATTGTCCAAAAAACGAACTGGAACGTTACTCTGATTGCACCTCCTTTCTCTGTGATACCCTCTGGCGCCCGAATCAGAAACATAATCAAGCTATGATTTTGGTCCCCTTGGGGCGGCATCGGATCGCCGATTTTCAATTTTTGAATACCAGTCTCGTGGCGCTGACAAATTATAGAGAAACCATGCTTCTGACTCCGCAAGATCAGCGCCTCCATCTAAATTCTCTCATAGAGAACCCTTGTGCATTTTGTAACAAGCGTCTTTATATATATTATTTTTTATAGCTGTCAAGAAAAAATGAACATTAAATTCCTGCGGTTTTTTAAAAAGACCTCCGGTCTGCCAAACCCTTTTGCCGCAAATATATTCATTTTGCGTAACATATTGTTACTATTGATATTTAAACTTTCTTGATTTGGGTACGTCACCGTTCAATACTATTTTTTCTTTTCCTCTCTTTCAAAATTTGACAATCCAATAACGCCAATCTGTTTGGCAGAAGACTTCTCCATTGATGGGTTCTCAGTCTGACAGGTTCAACCCTCGTTTATCCGGGTTTGTGTAGACCTCAGAAAGGTGATAACCCAAACGTAGGGTCTGCAATAGCCATGCCAGCGGGGCGGATGCTCGAAAGTCAGGCTATCTACCAGATATAACAGGGTAATATGGCATCGCTCGGGATACAAAGACCGGAGTCAGGGCATCTACCTGTCCATATTTTTTACACAGTGTAAAAACGCGATGGCAAGCCTCGGCATTCACTCAATTTCAGACCATTTCTCGTGCCTGTCCCGTGGATTCCAGCACGCTGCTCCAGAGCCTCCCTTCAGGGTTGATCTGCTTCCGCTTTGAAACGGCCAAGGGTATGGGAACATGAGTAAACTCACCGTTCCAGAAGCCCACTAACATGTTTGTCCTACCGGTCATCCCCGCATGAACAGCACAATGACCTAAGAGCAGACAGAATACCGAGTCATGAGGATTTGCGGGCCTGCTCCGTATCGTATAGCTCGGATCAATATATTTCAGGATTATCTTAAGACCGGCCTCCTTGAAATAAGACCTGATCTGATCCCTCAAAAAGAGACCGATATCTTTGAAGCGGAGGTTACCGGAAGGATCCCGCTTGCCGGTCTTCTCTAAGAGATCCTGTCCCGCTCCTTCTGCCACGACAATTACGGCATGGCGCCGCCTTTCAAGCCTTTCCCTGAGGGAAGAAAAAAACGTGTCAAGTTTGAATGGTACCTCAGGTACCAGACAGAAATTTACATCACTGCTGGCAAGAGTGGCATGTGCCGCGATAAAACCGGACTCCCTCCCCATAAGTTTCACCAGACCGATCCCGTTCCTCGCCCCGTCAGCCTCAACATGGGCGGAGTAGATAGCGGTCCTTGTCTCTGCAACCGCGGTCTCAAAGCCAAACGACTCGTCCACATAGGAGATATCATTGTCTA
>CAZFSF010000126.1:0-8031 GCA_964522045.1 uncultured Desulfobacteraceae bacterium | reverse complement strand
TTTTTTCTTTACAATCAAGTGAGCGGTCGATAATATTATGTATACGAAAGGATTAATCATGCCCCACTACGAAGACTGCATCATATTTCTCCTGGCCAAGGCCTACCAGAAGGCCCACGGCAATTTCAAACAGCGTCTCCTGCCCCATGGAATCACGCCGCTCCAGCACCTGATTTTAGAAGCCCTCTGGGACGAGGAAGGCCTGACGGCGACTGAAATAGGCAAACGGATGACCCTGGATAACGCCACCCTCTCCGGCATACTGGACCGCATGTCCGAAAAGGGGTGGATCGTCAAGGCGACTGATGACGCGGATAAGCGCTTTATCCGCATCTACCTGACCGGCAGGGCAAAAAAGCTGAAACCCTTGCTCCTGGCGGAGCGGAAAAAGTCCAACAAGGAAATTCTTACCAACCTTAACCGCGAAGAGAAGGTCCTGCTCAAGCGCCTTTTGAAAGACATTCGAGGATAATCCAATGATCCTCCCAAGGATGCGAGGGAGTGGATGGAGCACTGGTATGCTGATAAAATAGCTGCTGGTGCAAAAAGATAGATAGCCTTTCTCGGCTTGAAACTCGAAATTGGACAGTAGAAATTGGGGAGAGATGAAACGAGTTACCGAATTGGAGGTCTACAGACTGGCAGAAGAGTTATGGTCGTTTACGGCCTGCAATTGGAAATTGGGGAAATCGCCCCAAAATTGAATGCATTCATCAACAGCACAAAAGCACGAAGGCCAAGTTTCCAATTTCTATTTTCTAACTTCTAATTTCTAATTTCTAATTTCAACGTTGCGTGAACGGTTACGAACACCTAAACAAGGAGGGTTTTAAATGTCAGAGCTATTGGAAATTTTAGGAAGCAGGTTCCCTATCATTCAGGGGCCCATCGGTAGGTTAAACAGTCCCAACATGGTGGCCTCTGTATGCGAGGCCGGTGGTTTCGGCATGTTAGCCTTGGGGTTCACCACAGACCTTGAAGCTATAAAAAAAATGCTCGCCGAGGTCCGCGAGCTGACGGCTAAACCCTTTGGGGCCAACTTGATGATCGCAATGAACCCTGCCAATGAGCAAATCCTTGATATTCTCGCTGAGGCTGGTGTTAAAACCGTAACCACTTCGGCCGGTTCCCCACAAAAGATCTACCCCAAAATTCATAAATTGGGGATGAAAGGTCTGCACGTTGCTTTGGATTTAGCCTTCGCCGTTAAGGCTGCCGATGCAGGAGTGGACGGCCTGGTTGTTTCCGGGTGCGAATCGGGTGGTCTTCGGACCATAAACCCTGAATCGTCCAACATGGTCCTCATTCCGCTGGTCTGCGACCATGTGGATGTGCCCGTGGCGGCGGCCGGGGGCATCGCTGATTCCCGAGGCTATAGAGCCGCCTTAGCCTTAGGTGCCCAGGGAGTCCAGATCGGTACCCGTTTTCTCTCCTCAGCGGAAAGCCCGGCTGCTCAGGCCTGGAAGGAAGCGATTTTAAACTGCCCTGACGGGGGGACCACCCTGCTCCCTCTGGGCGGCATGAGCGTGCGGGCTATCATCAATCCCCGCCTGTCAGAGAAGATGAACGATTCCAGCATCGACCTTTCCCAGGAGTACAGTATGATGAATATGGGTGAAGCCTGGCATTCTGGGAATTTTGATCTCTTTCCCGCCGGAGGCGGGCAGGTCAGCGCCTCAATTACGGAGATAAAATCAGTCAAGAATGTTATCGGAGAGATGGTGTCGTAAAGAACAAGCGTAGGAATGATGAACGTCCAACATCGAACATCGAAGGGAGAAACACCAAATTTTAGGCATTTTAGATCATTTTAGGCACTTCTCCGGTTTTATCCGTATTAGGAGGTTAAAATAATGGATTGGAAAAAAACAACCTGTATATTGTGAGCAAATCTCTGTGGACTTGAGGTTCGAGTCGAGAACAACCGTATAGTCAAAGTTCGTGGGGATAAGGACAATCCTCGCAGTGAGGGCTATGCCTGCCGGAAAGGGTTGAACATCATATATTACCAGCACCATGCCGACCGGCTCTTGCATCCCCTGAAGAAGATAGGGGACACATTTGAGAGAATATCCTGGGACCAGGCCATAGGCGAAATAGCCGAAAAACTCTCTGGCCTAATAGACGAACACGGACCGCGTTCTTTTGCCCTCATGGGGGGAGGTACAATCGGCTGTGTATCGCAGGGCATCCTTGCTATTAATGTACTTGGAGGCCTGGGGTCGCAATACTTTTACAACGCTTTAGCTCAAGAGCTGACCGGCAGGTATTGGGCCGATGGAAAGACCTATGGCAACCAAAGCCTTCACGCCACACCGCACCTCGATAAAACGGATATGCTCCTTGTTTTTGGGTGGAACCCGATGATGAGCCATCATACCCCTCAGGCGCGCCGGGTCCTTTCCAAATTCAGCAAGGACCCTGACAGACTCCTTGTGGTCGTCGACCCGCGCATTTCAGAAACAGCTAAAATCGCTGATATCCATCTGCCTATCAAACCGGGTACGGACGCCCTCTTGTACCGGGCCATGATTTCCATCATTCTGAATGAAGGATGGCATGACCAAGGATACATAAAAAGACACGTAAGCGGCTTTGAAAGCATCCGGTCTTTTTTCACCGATTTCGATGCAAAAGCAGCCCTAACGGTATGTGAACTTGATTATGACAGGGTGAGGGAAGTCTGCCGTCTGTTTACAACTCGAAAATCCTGCCATCACAGTGACCTTGGCCTTCTTATGACCCGGCACAGCACACTCATCTCTTATCTTGAAACCGTTCTCAGGGCTGTCTGCGGACGGATCGGGGTTGAAGGCGGAAATATCTTTCCGGTTGGGTTGCGTGATGGAGGTGGTAAGCGAAATGCAGCCACTGATGAACGAGAATCCCGGTACTGGCGTACCGTTGTTACGGATTATCCGGCCATAACCAGGATGTATCCTCCCAATGTGATGCCCGAGGAGATCATCTCCGACCATCCGGACAGGCTTCGCGCCGTAGTCGTCAGCGGTGCTAATCCGCTGAGATCTTATGCCGACACCTCGGCCTATGAAGAGGCCTTCAAACGACTGGATCTTCTAATAACCGTTGAAATTGCAATGACAGAGACGGCCGCGATTTCTCATTATGTTCTGCCCGCCCTATCCGCCTATGAATCGTGGGACGGAAATCCCTATCTTGGGGAAGGCTTTCCGAAAACCTTCCTGCAAATGCGCCGTCCCGTAGTGAAACCAGAGGGGGCGCAGATCGAAGCCGGTGAGATATTTGTGCGGCTGGCCGATAGGTTGGGATTAATTCCTGAAATTCCAAACACGCTTTATGAGGCTGCCGATAAAGAAAACCGATTAGAATTCGGCCTGGCCCTGATTGAGCATTTAAAGTCTAATCCAAAGGCCAGAAAGAGTATGCCTTTCATTCTTACCAAGACGCTCGGGAAAAACCTGGGATCAGGACACCTGGCTTTGCTTTGGGGATTTTTGCAAACCCTGCCGCCCGGAGTCCAAGGAAGGGCTGCGCGGGTGGGGTTTCATCCAGGGCTGGGCCTTGGAGAAGAGATCTTCCAGGCCATCCTGCAACACCCTGAAGGTATTTGGGTTGGCGAAGTAGACGCCGAAGAATGGGACCACTTCCAGACCCTCGCCACAGAAGACGGACGAATTAACCTGAATGTGCCCGAGATGGCAGACTGGATTCAAGAGATAGATCCAGCCATAGAAGCAGAAAAACTCAGAGAGGGGGAGGAAGAGTATCCTTTCATCATGTCTTCCGGCCGACACTTGGATTACAACGCCAATACACAGATGCGGGATCCTGCCTGGAACAGGGGAAAAAGGGTATGCACGGCGATCATGCACCCTGGGGATGCGGAAAAACTCGGTTTCAAAGACGGGCAAATGGTAAAGGTAACCACAGAAGCCGGTGAAGAAACCGTTGAACTCCAGGTTACAAACTCGACCAGACCGGGCTACATTATGATACCGCATGGGTTCGGTCTTGTATTTCAGGGTAAAACATACGGAGCCAACGCCAACCGATTGGCCAAAAACACCCACAGGGACAGGATCGCGGGAACACCCTATCACCGATATATTCGATGCAGGGTCGAGTGGGTGTGAACGCTTACGAATAAAGGTATGCCCATGATCAAATTCAAGCGCTCAGTCTGCCCCCACGACTGCCCCGACACTTGCGGTCTCCTTGTGGGGGTGGAAGATGGCCGTGTGCTCTCGGTCAAAGGAGATCCAGAACATCCTTTCACCCGTGGAGCCATATGCGTGAAGGTCAGGCATTATCCTGAGCGTATCTACTCACCACTACGGGTCCTGCATCCGTTGAAACGGGTGGGCGCTAAGGGCGCAGGCACGTTCGAGCGCATCACTTGGGATCAGGCCTTAGATGAAATTGTCCGCCAATACAGGCAAATCATTTCTGAATCAGGTGGCGAGGCCATACTGCCCTATTCATATGCAGGGACTATGGGTGTTGTCCAGTTCCACGCGGGTCACCCCTTTTTCCACAAATTAGGGGCTTCCAAGCTGTTGAGAACCATCTGCAGTGCTGCCGCGGAGGCGGGTTTCGCTGCAAGCATGGGAAATATTCCCACCACGGATATCGAAACCAGCGTTAATTCGGATCTGATTATCATCTGGGGCAGCAATACCTTTGTCACCAATATGCATGCATGGCCCTTTTTCCTTGAGGCCCGTCGGCGACGCGCCTCCATTGTCGTCATAGATCCCTACAAGAATCGTACGGCAAGAGAGGCGGACCGGCACCTGCAGCTTAAACCCGGCACAGACGCGGCTCTGGCCCTGGGCATGATGCACGTCATCATCAAAGAAGGTTTGATTGATAAGGAATTCATTGGAAGACACACGGTCGGTTTCGAGCAATTAGCCGAGCGACTGGACGACTATCCCAGCTCCCTGGTTGAAAACATCACGGGCGTCCCCGCTGCTGAAATAGAGTGGCTGGCACGGGAATACGGGCAGGCGAATGCCCCGTACATACGGACAGGCTGGGGCCCGTCCCGCCAGGTCAAGGGTGGCATGGCCATGAGAACGATTGCCCTGCTGCCCGGACTAATTGGGGCCACTCACAAAAGGGGTGGGGGCATTACCCGGTCCACCTCTGCGGCTTATGCATTCAATATGGACTCGGTTACGCGTGAGGATCTATCCCCCTCAGGAGTAAGGAGTATTAATATGGTGCAGTTAGGTCAGGCCCTGACTGCAGTTGATGACCCGCCGGTAAAAGCCCTCCATGTGTACCATAGCAACCCGGCAGTGGTAGCGCCGGATTCAGCACGGGTTCTTGCAGGTCTTGAGCGTGAGGATTTATTCGTAGTGGTACACGAACATCTAATGACCGAAACGGCAATGTATGCCGATATTATTCTACCCTCGACCACATTTCTCGAATCCACGGATCTGTATAGAAGCTACGGACACTACTATCTTCAGATGGCGCGTCCTGTGATTAAACCTGAGGGTGAAACTCGCTCAACCTTAGCCATTTTCAACGACCTGGCTGCCCGGTTCGCCTTTACCGAGGGTTGTTTTTCCGAGACAGCGGAAGAGCGTATTCGGAATCTCCTCGAGTCAGGGTCACCTTACTTAGAGGGCATCACACGGGAAAACTTGCAGGAGGGCCGGCCTATTCGTCTCAATGTGCAGGAGAACATATTTTCGAAAGGGTTTGGTACACCTTCCGGCAAGATTGAGTTCTATTCCCGGAGTATGGCCGACCAGGGGCTGGACCCGCTGCCTAACGGAGAACCAAGCAGAGACGAGGAGGGAGATGGCCGGTTTCATCTGCAACTGATCACCCCGCCCCGGCGTCAGTTCCTGAACTCAACTTTTAATGAGATCGAATATCTTCGCACACAGGCAGGTGAGCCCAAAATCATGATCCACCCTGAAGATGCCGCCCCGAGAGGTGTAGAGGAAAAAATGAGGGTAAGGGTTTTCAACAACCGCGGAACGTGTTACCTCTCTGCTCGCTTGACAGAGGATACAGCGCCCGGTGTGACAGTCATAGAGGGTCTTTACTGGCCCCGTTTCATGCCAAACAACCACGGGGTCAACCAGCTTACCAGCCAGCGCCTTACCGACATGGGACAGAGTTGTGCCTTCCATTGCAACCTGGTGGAAGTAGAGCCTTCCTTGGATTGATCTGCATTAGGAACCACCCCTCGTCCCCAAAAAAACCCTTTCCATTACGCCCGAATCCCGGTAATAATACTCTTGCCCAACACATCTTGACCCCATTTATTGGGTCTGACATCCACCCAAGACACCAGGAGGCAAATCATGGGTTTCACACTGAAAGATATCCTTCACAACAAGGCAAAAGCCCTTCTACACCTTGAGACCGACCCCGGACTAGGTTGTACCGAACCTGCGGCAATCGGGCTCAGCGCTGCTGCGGCTGTCGCGCTTTTGAAAGAGAAGACGATTGAATCGATTGAAGTGGCTACTGACCCTAATATCTACAAAAACGCCATGGGAGTAATCATACCGGGCTCAGAAGGCCAAAACGGCATCCCCTTAGCTGCAGCCATGGGAGCAGTTGCCGGAGATCCCGAAAACCGGCTTCAGATATTTTCGACCATTGACAAACAGGGGCTCCAAAAGGCTGAATCGCTGCTTAGGGAGGGAAAGGTTTCAGCAAGGATTAAAGAGGGCCAGGCAGGGCTTTATGTTAGGACGGTTATAAATGCAGGAGGCCATACTGCCGAGGCTGTTATAAAAGGCCGGCATGATCATATCGAATCGCTCAGCGTTGATGGCGAGTTCCAGAAAGATCATCCCCTCCTGGCCGGCTCGGGGAGCAAAGATTCTGATGTGGAAGATTTAAAACAGTGGCTGACCTCACTCTCTATTGGAGAGATCGTGGACCTGTTAGATGATCTGGACGGGGATGACGTCGCTTATATCCAGAGGGGAATCGATCTCAACATGGAACTGGTTAAATACGGTCTCTCCCATGGCCCGGGGCTCGGGGTGGGCAAGACTCAGCAGAGCCTCCTGCGTCAGGGCCTTCTCAAGAACGATATGGTCCTTGCGGCAGGGATCTTTGCTTCAGCAGGGATCGATTCCCGGATGGGTGGAGCCATGCTTCCTGCCATGACCTTAGCCGGAAGCGGCAATCAGGGGATTGCTGCAAGCACGCCTATTGTTGCTGCAACCCGCTTTGCCACCATCGAAGATAGTCTGCTTTTAGTCAAATCAATTGCCCTGAGCTACCTCCTGACCTGTTACATCAAGGCCCTTGCAGGCAGGATCGGACCGCTCTGCGGAAGCGGTGTGGCCGGAGGGGCCGGTGTTGCAGCGGGTGTAACCTACCTGTTGGGAGGCACAATGGAAAAGATCGGGGGGCCATAAAAAACCATATTGAAACTTTTGCCGCCATTATATGCGACGGGGCTAAGACCAGTTGCGCCCTCAAGGTCGGTGAGGCCAGCCTCTTCAGGAGTAAAAAGCGCTCTCATGGCCCTTCAAGGCACGGTGGTGAAACCGGTTGACGGTATCATAGATGAGAGCCCGGAGACTACCATGCGCAACCTCGGGAAGTTGACGCGATCGGACCTGAAAAGCATGGATCCGGCCATACTCGACATCATGCTGCACAAATGTCCGTAGGACAAACGTCCCAGGCATCCCTCCCAGTTACCGAATCAATCTTTTCTTGAATATTCTCCTTCAGAAGCGTTACCAGTTTGTTAAAGTCGAAACCATACCGAATCTTCCCCGCAAAAGCAGGACGTCATTCCCGCGAACGCGGGAATCCAGTTTATTGACATATATCTGCATACAAGTCACGCCATTCGGAGTTTTCTTCTTCTATCAGTTCTAATTTCCAAGCTCTTCTCCATTCCTTGAGCTGTTTTTCCCTTTTCATAGCATTCTCGGCATCTTTATGGATTTCGTAATAAACCAGTCTTTTAATTCCATATTTTTTCGTAAAACCTTCAGTCAAACCATTCTTGTGCTGCCATACTCTTTTGACGATATCAGAAGTTACACCCAA
>CAZFSF010000125.1:4192-8041 GCA_964522045.1 uncultured Desulfobacteraceae bacterium | reverse complement strand
TTCGGAATTGAAAATCGCGTTTCAGATGTATTGCACACTTTTACTATGTTAGACCAGATAATAAATAGCCCGAGTTTAAACAGATATATTATCTCCTTCAAAACAGGGGAGACCCTCTTTCTCGAAGGCGATGATACACAGGATATCTACTTCCTTCTTTCCGGGAAGGTGGCTGTCCTCAAGGGGAGAACAAGAATAGCCGAGATTTCTGATGAGGGGTCTGTATTTGGAGAAATGTCCTTTCTATTGGGGGAAAAACGGACCGCTACCGTTAAGGCTATCAACGACATAAAGGTTATCAGGATACCAAAAGAGGAACTCTCTACCTTTCTCAACGAATTTCCAGAAGTTGTCAGGGAATTTGCCAAATATTTGGCGAGGCGGCTTGATGAGACAAGCCAGATAATGTACGGGCTGAAGGAATTCAGTGACCAGCTTCCCGATGCCGTTATTTTGACTGATAAAGATGGCAATATCCTGTCATGGAACAATGCGGCTGCAAATCTGTACGGCAGAGAAGAGAATCAGATGCGTCACAGGTCAGCCGAAGAGATTTACGAAGATCCTAAGGAATATAGGGCCTTTCTGGATAAGGTAATATCTGAAGATGCAATAAGGGAAAAAATCCTGATGGTCAGGCACCCCGAAAGGGGAATGCGCCATATTTCCACCAGCACAACAGCCCTTTATGATGGTCAGCATAACTTCCAGGGGGTCCTCTCCTTGGGGAGGGATGTCACGTCTGTAGAGGTCTTGGAGAGGCAATATCAGCGGACCAGGCGCTGGCTTATCCCCTCATTGGTTTTGTTGGTTGTGTTAATTTCCGGGATCTTCTTCGGTTACCCATATTTTTCAAAGGGGTATAAGATAACGGATATACGAAAGAGGGAATTGAGGGATGACTTAGCCGTCAATTCCCGCCTGTTACGGTCGCTGTTAGTCAAACCATTTGAGGAGGGGGACAGGAGCGGAACAACTCTGGTACTAAAGGGTTTTTTTGATGTTCAGAAGGGGATTACAACCCCTTATATCGGACTGGTGTTACTCAACAAGGACAAGAAGGTATTCGACGTCTATTCTATCGAGCCGGGAGTGGATGTTGAGGAAATGGTGGGCAGCAGTTATGCTGACATACATTTCAAAGGGGACGAGGATGCCCTTTATAAGGTGTTGACTCTCTATCGGGCGCACAAGGACCATCCCATGGGCTATAAGGGTACTGAAATCGCGTTCAAATTGTATAAAGATAATAATCTCTTAGGCTGGTTGATTTTTCAGGTGGATATGGAGGTCCTGAAACGCAAATATAACGTCGATGAAAAGGATTTGAGGAAATTCCATTTTGGAGAGAGTGAAAAGAATTCAGAATGAGAGACTTCTTGGCATCCTCCATTTGCAAGTTGCACTTTCTTTCGGAATGGGGTGTATTAGCAAATTGAACAATGGATGCCGAAACTGGAAAGTCGATCCCGCGATACGCGGGATTGATATTAGATAAGTGCTCTACATTTTACTGTTTTTTCCAATTTCAAATTTCAAATTTCCCTAATGAAATGCAAAATCAGTCCCGCGTGTTGCGGGATAAACTACTTACTAAGATTGATGATAGATGCCGACCTCTTCTATGGATACCTCTGAGGCCCCAAATCCCTCCCGATACGAGATTTCTGAAAATCCCGAAGGAGGCATCACGCTTAATGTCCATGGAAACATGGATGCAGCCAATGCCAGTCAAATGATAGATGAGTTAACTGACCTGCTCAGCGATTATTCCCTATCTTCCCTGACCGTGGATCTCGAAAAAGTCGACCACTTGGATGACTTCGGAACATTAGTCTTAGCGCATTTGAGAAAGATGGTGACCAATGCAAAGGATGGCTTTTATGTCATCAACTCAAGCGACAAGATAAAGGAATTGCTTTCTATCCTCCATTTCGATTCTCTTGACGAAAAAAGGTCGATTGAGAAGAAACGGTCTTCGAACCTCTTCATCCGTATCGGCGAGGCGACCCTACGGCACATTTCAGATCTAAAATATGCCATATCATTTATCGGATCGATTATTCTTTCATTAGCTCATATCTGTTTGCACCCCAAGTCTCTGCGGTCAGAAGACACTATCCGGTACATGCAGAGGGTCGGGGTTGACGGCCTTCCGATCGTGGCCCTCATAAGCTTCCTTATGGGCCTTATCATGGCATTTATGTCTTCGGTTCAACTCGAGCAATTTGGAGCCAACATATATGTGGCCTCGCTGGTTAGCCTTGCCATGACCCGTGAATTGGGGCCGATTATGACGGCTATCATCGTGGCAGGCAGGTCAGGTTCTGCCTTTGCGGCAGAGATAGGGACCATGAAGATCTCTGAAGAGGTTGATGCCCTGTTTACCATGGGGTTTAATCCTGTCATGTTTCTGGTTGTTCCCAAGCTCGTGGCTGCGGCCGTTATGGTACCAATCCTGACACTTTTTTCAGACCTCTTTGCGATTATGGGGGGGCTCCTGGTGGGAGTCTTTATGCTTGACCTTACTGCGGGGGCCTATATGGCTCAAACCATAAAAACCCTGGAACTCTTTGATGTATTCTGGGGTGTTCTTAAGGGCGGGATCTTTGGTGTCCTGATAACCTGGATAGGGTGCTTCAGGGGCTTTCAGGTCAGGGGTGGCGCCGCATCCGTGGGCCAGGCTACCACATCGGCAGTGGTCAGCAGCATCTTCTTGATAATATTGTGTGATTCTGTGTTTTCGGTCATACTTCGCTATTGGGGATAGGACGGAATCAATGGGGAGGAAGGCCATCATCCGGGTGAAAGATCTTAGAGCGGGATATGGCGAAGACATCATCCTTGACCATGTATCCTTCAACGTTTATGAAGGAGAGGTGTTTGTTATCTTGGGGGGAAGCGGCTGCGGCAAAAGCACATTGCTGAAGGCCATCATAGGGCTCATAGAACCCCGTTCGGGTAAGATAACTATTGACGGTGATGAGGTTTCCGTCGACGATGAAATGACATTGCAAAAAATATTGAGGAAGGTCGGCGTCCTTTACCAGGGCGCTGCCCTGTTCGGCTCCATGACAATTGCCGAAAATGTGGCCCTACCGATAAGGGAGTATACCTCTCTGCCCAAGGAGTCAGTAGAGGTTCTGGTCAAGATGAAATTAGGTTTGGTCAATCTGGGAGGTTATGAGAACCACCTTCCCTCCGAGCTGAGCGGGGGGATGAAAAAGAGGGCGGGACTGGCAAGGGCCATGGCCCTGAACCCGAAAATCTTGTTTTTTGATGAACCTTCTGCAGGTCTTGATCCTGTGACGTCCGCTGAATTAGATGACCTCATTCTCTATCTAAACAGGAGTCTCGGTACCACCATGGTTATTGTTACTCACGAGCTTCAGAGTATTTTTGCAGTGGCCCAAAGGATTATTATGTTAGACAAGCGTGCAAAGGGGATTATCGCAGAAGGTAATCCCAAATATCTGCGGGATCACAGTCAGAATCAATTCGTCAAACAGTTTTTTGACCGCCAGGCCGGGGTAAAAAGCGTGGACAGCAGGGGCCCCCAATAATGGCATCCCAAAGAACCAAATTTGCTGTAGGGCTGTTCGTGGCCTGCGGGATAGGCATTACCCTGATGGCCATTATCTGGTTGGGTATGTCCCGCTATTTGGAAAAGGGGAATTTTTATGCAGCCTATTTTGATGAATCCGTTCAGGGACTCAGTAAGGATTCTCCTGTAAAATACAGGGGTGTATCCATCGGCAGGGTAGAAAGCATCAAGGTCGCCCCGGATTCGAAATTAATACAGGTGTTACTAAAGATTGAATCCAACCAGGCGCTTGATCGAAGTATCAT
>CAZFSF010000125.1:0-4092 GCA_964522045.1 uncultured Desulfobacteraceae bacterium | reverse complement strand
TAATACAGGTGTTACTAAAGATTGAATCCAACCAGGCGCTTGATCGAAGTATCATTGCCCAACTAAAAGACGTGGGTATTACGGGGAGCATGTTTGTCGAATTAGACCGCAAAGAGGAGAATGAACCGGATCGTTCTCCTCGTATTACCTTCCCGTCGGAATATCCGATTGTGGCCTCAAAGCCATCGGATCTCAGTGAGCTGCTGAGAGGACTTGATGATGCTCTGAACCATATAAAGACCATAGATCTTAAAGGGATTTCCGACAAGCTGAAATTGACTCTTGACAATGTCAGCCAGATGATAGCGGATGCTGACGTGAAAACTGTTTCAGCTAAGGTTCAAACATCCCTTGACAATATCGATCGAATGATCGTCGATGCCGATGTAAAGGGTGTTTCCACAAAACTGCAATCGTCTCTTGAGAGTGCAGGTCGTATCTTAGACAGCAAAAGATGGGACCGAATACTTGCTTCTGTGGACGATGCGGCACAATCACTCAACAAGTTGATGGACAAGGCCGGCAGTAGCCTTGGACAGATGAACAAGATTCTCGAGGGTGTGGAAGGTGTGGTGGCTGACAACGAAAAGGACATTAAAAAGGCGGTTGAGGACCTCAGACAGGCTATGAAAAACGCCAACGTCCTGTTAGAACGAGGTGTATTACTAATAGGTAGCGCAGACGATGCATTTTTCCAACTTAAACGCCAGCTTTCGGTCAGCGCACAAAATCTGGAAAAGGCAACGGACAACCTGAACCAGTTTCTTGAGCTTCTTGCCGACCATCCGTCGCAGCTAATTTTTGGTGAACCTCCTGTTCCCCTAAGTGTGGAGCCGGAGGGAAAAGAATGGTAAAGCCACGGAGATTCCTTATGAACCGGAACATGAAGATATTTCTTTTTTGTCTGAGCGTCTTCCTTATTATTGCAGGTTGCATTGATCTTAAACAGCCAAAGAACAAGATCCAGTACTATACATTAGAATACTCATCCCCGAGTATCACAGACCTCAAATCGCTCCCCGTTACACTCAAGATCGAACGTTTCAGCGTGGCCCCGGCATACAATACAAATCGAATCATATATGGGGGTAAATCATTTACGAGAAATGAGTATTTCTACTATAAATGGCGATCAAATCCCGCAGACCTTGTTACCTATTTTCTGAGCCGGGATATAAGAGAATCCGGTCTCTTCAAGGCTGTGCTCCCTCAGGGGAGCGGATTTCCGTTCTCTTATATGTTAGAGGGCTCAGTGGATGAGTTTTTTCAATTGGATGCGATAGAAAGCTGGAATGCCGTGTTGTCTCTCACCATTACCCTTATGGCGGCAAATGAGCCTGATGTGAGCAAAAGTGTTCTCTTTCAGAAGAGCTACAGCGTCAAGAAGGCGTGCAAGCACAAAAACCCCCAGGGCCTGGCCCAGGCCATGAGTCTGGCTATGGGGGAGATCTCCAAGAAGGTCATCAGAGATATCCATTCTGTTTTGAAAAATCGTTGATTCACCTTGTTCAGGCTCAACAAGACCAATAAGGATGTCCGTATCCGGTCGCAGGTTCAAAGGCCACTTGAAAACGGTTCGAGAATCTTTCAGCGGCATTCTGCGTAAGCTCCTGGCACCGCCTGTGATGGATTGCGGCGGGATTAGTACAATCCCCAATTCCGGGATTTGCATGTTCATTCACGTTGCAGAAGCGCTGTCATTAGAAGTTGCATTCCGTCTTTATTACTGATCAATATTAGAGGATTTTCTGAAAACCACAAAACGACCCGTGAAAAACCGAGATAGAGGAGCAAGAGATAAAAAGGAGCCCTGCTTATGAATATAGGTAAATCCCATTACTTTTCCGCGATGTTTATCTTAGTCATTTTACTTTGCCCGATAAGACCTGCCTCGGCAATTGAACTTTCAAAGGAGGAGCAAGCCTATCTCCATGAAAAAAGCACGATTGTCTTTGTAAGTCAGACCCGGTATCCCCCCTTTGAATTCGTCGACAAAAACGGTGAACATACGGGCATGTGCATTGAGTTAGCTCGATGGATGGCCACGGAACTTGGCTTTACAGCGCGCTTTGTGGATTCTTCTTTTCAAGAAGCGCAGAAGGCCATTCTCTCTGGCAAAGCTGATGTGCTGACAAGTCTGTTTTATAGCAAGAAGCGGGATGAGTTGTTTGGCTTTACTCAGGTCATGTTCGAAGTTCCCGCATCGATTTTCGTTGTAGAGGAAAGAACGGATATTAAGGATATTAGCGACCTTAATGGAAAGCTTATCGCCATGCAGTCGGGAGATTACGCAAAAGAATATCTGGAATCAAAAAACATTTCCTTTGATGTGGTTTATACAAAAGATTTCGCTGATGCTACAGATCTTGTCATTGCAGGCAAGGCAGACGCGGTAATCGGTGATGAGCAGATAGTCCTTTACCATATCTTTAAAAACAGACTGACGAAGAAGATTAAAAGGGTTGGAGACCCTCTGTACATTGGCCAGAACTGTATGGCAACTAAGGAATCAAACCAGATGCTTATCAACATACTCAAGAAAGGTATAAACCTGGCCCAGAAAAACGGGATTTTTGAAAAAATCAATCGGAAATGGATTGGAACACTGTATGCACCGCGAGACTCACTGTTGTTCACGTACCTTCCCCATATCCTTGTTTCCGTTGGGGTGGTGTTTATCCTGCTTCTGCTGATCTGGTTTTGGAACATCCGACTCCGGCATGTGGTTCGTGAACGGACTGGGGATCTGGAAAAGAGTGAGGAACGCTTGAAGAGCATTTTTGAATCCATTCCAAGTCCCATCGTATTGTATAACACCGAAGGTCATCCGCTGTATCTGAATCCCGCATTTACAGAACTCTTTCTCTGGTCCCTCGACGAGCTAAAGGGGCGGCGCATTCCATTTGTACCTGACGATCAAAAAGATCTGTCCGCGAGAAAGGTAGGAGAAGTATACAGGACCGGTAAAGTTGTGAAATATGAAACCAAAAGACTTACCAAACAGGGCGATGTACTTGACGTTATTGTGAGCGGTGCGTTTGTCACCGGGCCTGATGGAGATCCCGTGGAGATGGTAGCCATTCTGACGGAAATCACCGGCCTCAAGCAGGCTGAGGAGGCGCTACAGGAGAGTGAGGAAAAATATCGCCTTTTGATAGAAAACGCCACCGATGCCATCTTTATTGCCCAAGATGAGATATTGAAATTCACCAATCCCAAAGCCGAAGAGATGACAGGATACTCTGCAGAGGAATTGGGCAAAATCCCCTTTCTTGATCTTATTCATCCTGAGGACAGAGATATGGTCCTTGAAAGGCACATGAAAAGACTAAAAGGCGAAGAAATTCCCGGCATTCATTCTTTTAGGATTTTCAACAGGTCCGGGGAAGAACTATTGGTAGAGCTCAATGCAGTTGTAATAAGCTGGGAAGGGAGACCTGCTACCCTCAATTTTCTAAGGGACATTACAGCACAACAGAGACTTGAAGCCAAACTCCAACAGGCCCAGAAGATGGAGGCCATCGGAACACTTGCTGGAGGTATCGCCCATGACTTTAACAACCTGCTCATGGCCATCCAGGGACGCGCCTCTATAATGCTGATGAATAAGGATTCTTCACATCCTGATTTTGGACACCTGAGGGGGATAGAGGGTCATGTTGAGAGTGCCGCAGACCTTACCAAACAGCTCTTAGGCTTTGCGAGAGGTGGAAAATATGAGGTCAAGCCAACCGATTTAAATGAACTGATCAAGAAAGAAAGCCGAATGTTTGGCCGCACAAAGAAAGAGATAACTATACATGGAACATACGAGGAAAATCTTTGGTCTGTGGAGGTCGACCGGGGACAGATTGAGCAAGTGCTATTGAATCTTTATGTCAATGCTTGGCAGGCAATGCCAGAGGGTGGCAACCTATATTTGGAAACAGAGAATGTGACCATTGACGAGAGCTATGTAAAAGCGTTTTCTATTGAACCCGGGAGATATGTAAAAATATCCGTTACTGACACAGGCGTCGGAATGGATAAAGCAACCCAGGAAAGGATATTTGATCCGTTCTTTACCACCAAAGAGATGGGTAGAGGCACCGG
>CAZFSF010000124.1:0-8068 GCA_964522045.1 uncultured Desulfobacteraceae bacterium | reverse complement strand
GCATAACTCCTCTTACCACATCCGCCAAATCCATGCAAGGCTGCCAGATGTAAGTTACACTTTTTGCCGGGAAAATCCAGCACGCACTTTATATCGGTAATCCAGCATTGACAAGGAGGTCACAAACTGCCTATTTCCCCAGTTCTTTCTTAACAGCAACTCCTATTTTTTCCGGGTCTGTCCGGGATTCTCAACGCGATTTTAACCAATAATTACTACGAATTGGATGCTGCTAGCAGAAAATCAATCTGTGTGAGAATGGGCACTATAAAGCTCGTCGGAGCACAGGTTGATTTTTCTGCGGGTCTAAAGCTTGAATTTGCGTATTAGAATATCGTGTGCAACATATACATTAATCCTGCTTAAAAAGGTATTCGCATAAATAATGTTAAAACAATATGTTACACCGTTTTGGTCGGTTGAGAGATCCGGATATAGCCTTTTTTCCAGTGTGTAAGGCTTTTTTATGTATTTGCCTGCTCCTAATTCTTTAGCAATATCTACCTCTTTTGTTTTGGCATACCCGCTTGCGATGACCGCCTTCTGGCCGGGACGAATCTTTATGATCTGCTCGTAAGTCTCACGCCCGTTGATCCCTTTCGGCATGACCATATCAAGAAGGATTAGATCTACACGGAAGTCGAAAGAATCCACACAGCATGGCATCCAAGCGAATATAGGTAAAATGCCAAATCCGGTTAAACCCGATAAACAGTAGCATCAGAACACCCACAACCATGGAATAGTGGCCCAGCTTGGGTTCACGGGTCGGTTTATGGTACGCAGAAGAAAAAATCTCTTTGAATTTGACCACATCAAGAAATTTGATCAGGGCCAAAAGCCCTCCAAATGGGCTCAGTTGCTCGGTACAAGTGTCGTAGGCCGTGGAAGCATTGATTTTTCTGGCCTTCTCAGGGCTTGCTTTAAACCCTTTACTGGAGCGGTTTTTCCTGGTATTCTTTTTTCGTCTTTTTACCATCTGGGTACCTCCTGTTTTATTGGTTTGTTTTTCCTAAACCCCATTATAACAGGAATCCCAGATGGTTTTCTATTATCTAAGCTGTTTCGCGTGCAATATTAAGGTATTAAATTATTTCTTTTTCTATTCATGGTTTTGTCTTTGTGCGGCGTCAGCGCCCTGGCGGATAACCACGGGATCTACGATTTCGGTTTAATGGGAGTGACGGACACAAACCTAATACATTAAATGATGAAGCCCCGTGCTGGGGCGCTTATCCCTGGCGCCATGACGGCCGGATGATTGTCTATCAGGCGGAAATCGGGGGTTCCGGCGGCGGGGGCGTTTACTATTGGAGAAGACGACGGTGGGTGTTGCTTCTCACGATTTGACACTTTTCATTGGCAAGGCGGTAGGAGGGTGGCCAAAGGTCGCCACACCCGAATATTGATATGGGCTCAACAATACAAGAACAAATAGCGGGAGGATTGATCATGACTACCAGAGAGGCCTATTTGGAAAAGCTCAAAGCGCAGCTTGACGAATGGGATAAGGATCTTGACAGATTAGACCGAGAAACCTTGAAGGCGGATGCAAAGACGAAAATCAAGTACGAGGAGCAGATCAAAGAGCTTCGTCAAAACGTGGAAGAGGCACAACAAACGCTTACAAAGATCCGTGATGCAAGTGAAAATACCTGGGAGGATCTCAAGCAAGGAGCAGAAACCATCTGGGATATGTATAAAAACAGCTTTAAAAAGGCTAAATCTGAGTTTAAACGAGGCTATAGGGAAGGCTTAGAAGAATAACAAAAAAGCCACTTTGATCCGGATGTGGGGGGATGCTTTCCTTGCCTTTCAGGTCAGGATACGCGCGATTTCGGTTTTCAGGCAAACACATTGCATTATCAACCGGATTATACTGCTGAGATAATGGATATCCAGATCCCTTCAAATGAGAATATGAAAACGGTATTGGCTGTAACCAGAGCATGCCTTTGGAAAGCTTGCGCCGTATGATGAGGAATGATCATTCACTGTTCTTAGGGGATTTTGGGCTGGCGACAACCCTCGGCCATCCGACAGCCCAAAGGGGAGTGAAGGACGCGATGACGGATTTTGACGCCATAGTGGTCGGCAGCGGCGCCGGCGGCCTCAGCGCTGCGTTGCGCATGGCCCAGCAGGATGTATCGGTTTTAGTCCTCGAGGCCATGCCCTCTTTCGGAGGATATCTGAATCCGTTTGTTTGTAACGGCTATCGGTTCGATACCGGTGTCCATTATCTGGGAAAGCTCGGCCACGGAGATACATTCCGGCTTCTCCTGGAACTGCTGGAGCTTGATGACAAGCTTGATTTTGTCGAACTTGACCCGGACGGTTTCGACCGCTACATGTTTCCGGATTTTGAACTCAGGCTCTGTAAAGGAAAGCAGCGCTACAAGGAGCGGCTGCAGTGTCTTTTCCCACATGAATCCAAGGCCATCGAACGATATTTCAATGTGATCGACAGTTTACTGAGGGCTTTCTCCGATCCTCACGGCCCGCCCAAGAGCTTGCTGGATCGCTTGCGGTATATTTTCAGACATCCGGTCCTGATGAAATATCACCGTGCGACCTATCAGCAGATGCTAAACGGCATCACCCGCAACCCGCGCCTGCAGGCGGCATTATCGGCCCACTGCGGCAACAGCGGACTGCCCCCTGATCGCGCTTCGGCCTTTTTGTGCATGATGCTGCTGGACCATTATTTGGACGGGGCCTACTACCCTAAAGGCGGCAGTGCCGCCCTGCGGGATGCTCTTGTGGCGGCGTTGATGCAAAAAAATGCCGTCTTGAAGAACCGGTCGCCGGTGACCGGTATCCGCCGGTCCTGCGGTGAATTTATCGTTACCGGCCAGCTCGGAGAGACTTTCTCGGCTAGAACGGTTATCAGTAACGTGGATCCACTGATTGCATTCCGGAATTTGATCGATCCCGGGATTATCCCCAGGTCGGTTAAAAAGAAGGTGGCTCGACTGCGGCCATCCTCGGGTTCGTTTTACGCATTTATCGGAACGTGTATCGATCCGGCCGCGGCCGGCCTGACAGACGCCAACATCATCCATTTCGAATACACCGATGTGAACCGCACCTTCGCTTCCATTGCCGCACGGCAGAAGTCGGACCCGTTCCCTTATTACTTCCTGACGTCACCGTCTTTGAAAGATCCGGACCGTCGGCACGCCCCTGACGGTTGCTGCGCCATCGAGATTATTAGTGGATTGGGTTACGAGCATCCCTTCACACGCTGGTCCGGCACCCGAAGCCGCGAGCGCGGCAGGGAATATTTCCGGTTAAAGGACCAGATCGGAATGAGCCTCGTCCGTTCCGCCGAACGCTATATCCCCGATCTTAGCAGCCACCTAGATTACGTGGAATTCGCCACACCGCTCTCCAATGAATATTGGGTCAATAGCTTTAACGGTGGAAATTTCGGCCCCGAACAGACCCCGGACCAATTCGGCCCCGGACGTTTTGTCAATTGCACGGCGGGCATCGAAGGACTTTTTGTGGTGGGGGCCGGCGCCATCAGCGCCGGCGTGGCGAGCTGTATAGTCTCAGGCGTCTGGGCCGCCAATCAGGCCGTCGAGCTTCTCGGTTGACAGTGCGGCTTCATCCAAGAACCCGCAAAATTGCCGGTCGCATTGATGTCGGGGATAGTTTGATTCATCCGTCTCACCATATCTTTGGCATAAACCAGCTTCTTCTATTTTTGGTTTTGCGGTTACACAGCCGATTAGCAAAAAACCTGCAGCGACCGACAGAACCGTTTTCAAAAATTGCTTTTCATGAATCGTTCTCCTTTGCAAATTAGATGTCTACCTGTTCATACAGCAATACTTGTGGCCAATGGCGCTGCTTACATTGGATTCGTAATCATTCCCTTCCCATTCAGGCTTCCTTTCCTCCTGTGTCTCCTTTCTCCGATTCACCGGCTTCAGCTTCCTTTTTTAACTCCTTAGCTTAATTGGCCTGTCCGCGGCTAAAAGGACCTGTCGTCCCGTATTGTCATTTTCGAAAATATAGCTTTCCAGATAAATTTCATGAATCGCCTTATCCAGGGCCGTTTCCATGGCTGGGAAATATGCCTCGCCGTTTTGCAGCAGGGTGATCTGATTGTTTGAAACAATGCGGAGCATAGGACGGTTGTTCTTTTCTCCTGTTTTCATCGCCGCATCTGGTCGGCAGGAGGGCGGTTTCGACTACTTATTCTTTCTTGATGCCGCATCCGCCGGATCCACCTGCGCCGGCTTCGGTTCCGTGATGGGCATTCCTTTCGTCTTGAGGGTCTATCCCTCAAGGTCCTTTTTCATTCTCTCATATTCTTCTTTTGCGATTTCTCCCTTTGCGTAACGCTTCTTCAGAATATCCAGGTGACTTTCATTCTCTGTCGGCGTCTGGCCTTTAGTTTTCTGATGCTGAACGATGAAATAGATCAGCGCTCCAATGACGATCAGGAATATTATCCACATAAACATCCCTCCATATCCAAATCCGTAATGCATCATATGCCCCCATCCACCGGGACCTTGCGAGCCATAGTAATCTCCACCGGTGCAGGACACAAATAAACCGATTATGATCATAAGAGATAATTCAAGATATATTTTCATTTTCGGTATCTCCTTATTTTATGGCATCGAATGACTTCTTCAACTGCGCCTCTAAAGCCTCCGCGACTATTTGAAGTTCTGAATTTTCAACCGTCTGCATGGCAACCGTCGGCCGTATGACGGACAATACCGTCTTGCTACCCTTTTCATAAACAATAACGTTAATGGATCATGACTGCCCTCCTTCTGTAAATTGGTTTAGATATGTTGAGGAAGGTTTGAACTTCAACACACCCGGCTATGCCCTTTCCTCAATGGGTTCTTTGGTTGATGCACGTCCACACTCCTGCAGATAAACCCAGCTGGATATCCTTACTGAAAAAAGAAGTGCAACCCCAGACCGAAATACTCGATTGTGTTTTCATAGAACTGTCCATTGGGTGATTTCCCATTATAATACTCCAGCAGCAGCATAAGCTTTCGGCCTAGGATTTCAGGATTTTCAAACTGTATTCCCGCACGCACCGACAGATCCGTATTCCACCCGCTTTCCTGCCAGTTCTGGATGTCGGCAGCCGCCACGGGAGACAGGGCGCCGTTCAGCCAGGACCATGGGCTGTGAAATTCCAGGCCGACCTGACTGTACCAGGGCTCGAAATCAGAAGGAGTGCGATCAAAAAGATACCCTCCTCCGGCATAGGCACGGAACCCTTTGGGAAAATCATAAGAAAACAGGGTATCAAAAGCGTTATAGCTCAGATTTTTTCGCTCTGCGGCGTTTCCCCTTAAGACATATTCATCACCCAGGTGCGAGCTTTGATGAAATATGCGCGTCATATTGGTAAAATTTTCCTTCTTGATGGAGACTGGAATCCCCACCCGATAGTCCGCATTGATCAAATCAAAGGATTTAGCATCCAGGTCGAAAATGGAAAAAACACCCGCCTGAATGCCCACCTCCATGATGGATTGCCAGGGGCCGCGAAAACGATAGATGCTGAACGACTCGCCGAAACTGACGGATCCCACATCCGTAAGCAAATCGCCTTTCGTATATCGCTGGTAGGAAGCGGAAAACCGTGGCCATCGGGGCGCGGCAATCAGCGGTCGAAACAGCTGCGTTTCAGGTAGGAAGGCCGGCAAAGACCCCTTCAGTGAAACCGTTTCTTCCTTGTCAGTTTCGGCTGCAAGAACTTTTTGCGGATATTTTTCATTCAAAAGAAATTGAACCTTTTTGACACCTTTTATGTCTGAGATCACCTGGCCCAAATCTGTCTTTTCTTCTTCCGATAAACGACTTTGCTCAACATATACCACGCCATTTTTCACCTGAATGGATCCCACCTGGCCCGGATAACTCATCGCCACAATGGCAGTTACATAACCTTGAATAAAATCGTCAGTGGCCTCCGCCGCATCAGATTCAGAAACCGGATTCCATGCCGCTACCCAAACGGTAAAAACCCAAAAGATCCATAAAGGGCTCTTCAAAAAGCCGCCATTAAAAATTGTTTTACACCTGCCTGACCCTTTCAAAATGCTCACCTCAATAAAGAAGCATCTTCATGCCAAACGCTATTGGTTCACTTTGTCGGTCGCCTGTTCCACTTTATCCCCCGCCTTTTCCAGTTGGTCTCCCACTTTTTCCATGGCTTTATCCACTTCTTTGCCGGCCTTTTCTGCTGGCCCTTCCTTTTCGCATGAAGCCAATCCGAATGAAAAAGCCATCACTAATACCATAATCCCTATTTTCCAACCCTTCACGAAGCTTCCAAACCCATAAGCACATTTTTCCATTTTTTTCTCCTTTCGGTTGTAATTGAAGTGTTTGTTTTTATAACTATTTCTGGATTTTTTAGCACACAAAGGAGTATCCTCATATAGGTCCCAAGTTTCATGATCAGGGCGGCAGCGAAAACCTTTCAAGAAAATTCTTGTCTCCCTGTGCTATTATGATGCAATTGGCATTTTCGAAGCGGCCTCGAAATCCGATGGCACATCATGTTCAAAATGATCAAGTGTCATCGCCACATGAGCATCCATGGCTTTCCGGTGGGCTCTTTCATGGTGGAAACCAGCTTTTTATAAAGCTTGTCGAGCTTTATTTTGGCCTCTAAATTCTCTTTAAAAGACATGACAGTATTCCCTTCAATCGATATTTAGCCATTGAATCCGAATACCGAAGCAGATACGCAAAAATTTAGTTTCAAATCATAATGTTCAATGGTGTCTCCAGCGAAAAATTCAAACTCGGGCGTGAGTCCCTCATCGAACTTATGCTGGCAATCACTGCAATCCCAGCAGGACCAGGACTCTTTGATGGCGTAATCCAAACAACCATTATAAAATGAGCAGAAGATATTCCTTTCTCCCCTTCTCTGAAGTGGCGTGCATGGATGGTCCATATTTCACCTCTTGATTTTCTTTCGACAGCATTCTTTGGTCTGGCCATTTAATCTCTATTCGGGTCTAATTCCCCGCAGCTTGCTGCGGAACAAGGGGCCGGGGCTTGCCCCGGGGTTCATACCATTGATTTTGAACACGCCCGTGGTCATCTTAAAACGGGTGTTGTGAGTCGGAACTGGTTGGGTGTGCCCCCAACGTTTTTGGATCTAAGAATAGTGGCCGATAAAACCGCACCAAGGGGCGGTATGGGGAATTTACTGAAGATATGCAGGCAGGGTGCACTCGGATCGATAAAGGATATCTTTTTTGTTCCCATGGGTTTTTCCTCCCAATTTCAAATGAAAGCCTATATCTACTTACCAACGCCATTCTTGATCTCGCCGATTTCAACTTGAACTTTGAGGGCTTTGTTTTCCTTTATGTCATGAATCACACCACCCATCGTGTACCCTGTAAATATGCCCAACCCCACAGAATTAAAACAATCACAAATATGGTCAAAATCATCTTCGCCACCTCTCAAATGCTTTCAAGATACTTTTGTCGACTTATGTCTAATTTCTCCCGAGGCACACCTTTCCTCTTTTTTTCCGCACCCTATTCTTTCACGATCAGATCGCTCTTTACGGACGTGACCCCTTTTACGCTCCGTGCGATTTCAATCGCTTTATCGACGGCCTTTTGAGAGTTAACGAATCCGCTCAGTTGAACGGTGCTCTTGTAAGTTTCTACACCGATCCGGAATGATTTAAGGAAATCATCCGCTGCGAGCAGGGATTTGACCTTGGTTGTAATCACCGAATTGTCGACATATTCACCTGTACCTTCCTGTTTGGATGTGGATGCACAGGCCGAAAAGGCTGCGATCAGGATCAGAAGAACAAAATACCCGACAAACCTATTCCTCTTTTTCATAGCAGTTACTCCTTTCTGTAAACATCTCACCTTGTCCGGCAAGATCTTAAATGGTTACACTCGTCGTCCTTGAATAACCTGGATCACCACCACAATGATGGCGATGACCACCAGGGCATGAATGACGCCACCCATCGTATATCCGGTCAACAAGCCCAAGCCCCACAGAATCAAAAGAATTACACATATGGTCCAAA
>CAZFSF010000123.1:0-8115 GCA_964522045.1 uncultured Desulfobacteraceae bacterium | reverse complement strand
ACTATTTGAGAGCATATTTTTTCAGCTTGTATCTGAGCATCCGCTCGCTGATCCCTAAGAGATCGGCGGCCTTGGTTTGATGATTCTTGGTTTTCTCCATTGCTTCCAGGATCATCTTACGCTCCAATGCCGCTACTGAGTCTTTCAGGGTCCCTAAACGTATCTTCTCTTCCCGGTCAGAGGAAAGGCGCTCCGCGTAAAAGGGGAGGTCCCTGGTCGATATGTGGGATTCCCTCGCGATGACCACCGCCCGTTCTATTATGTTCTCCAACTCCCTTACGTTGCCCGGGTAGTCGTATTTCAGCAAGAGATCTTTTGCCTCCGGAAGAACCCCTTCAATCCCCTTTTCGTTTTGGGTGGAAAAACGGCGCAGAAAGTGATCAATAAGGGGCGATAAATCCTCCTTTCTCTCCCTGAGGGGCGGAATGGTTATTGCTACCACATTCAGCCTGTAAAAGAGATCCTCCCTGAAGGCGCCTTCCCCTATCTTCACCTTGAGGTCCCGGTTGGTGGCGCTAATAATCCGCACATCCGAGTGGAGAGTGCGGTTGCCGCCAAGGCGCTGAAATTCCCGCTCCTGAAGGAATCGAAGGAGCTTAACCTGAACAGACTGGGGGAGTTCTCCAATCTCGTCCAAAAAAAGGCTTCCTCCGGTAGCCTCTTCAAACCGGCCAATCCTCCGTTGAGCTGCCCCTGTAAAGGCCCCCTTTTCATGACCGAAAAGTTCGCTTTCCAACAGAGTTTCAGGCAGGGCTGCACAGTTGACGACGGTCATCGGGTTTTCAGAACGGGGACTCAGGGCGTGGATCAGCCTGGCGATGAGTTCCTTTCCGGTCCCGCTCTCCCCCTGTATCAACACCGTCGCCTTGCTGGTGGCGACCCGCCCGGTCAGGTTTATTACCTCGTTCATGGCGGGACTTCGAAAGATAATATCATCCGCAGTAACTCCCTTTCTTCCCAACTCGTCGCGCAGGATCTCGTTTTCTTTCAGAAGGGTCCGCCTCTCTGAAAGCCGGTCGATCAAGATAAGCAATTCATCCAGCTCGATCGGTTTTGTGACATAGTCTACTGCCCCGGCCTTCATGGCCTGAACAGCGGTCTCGACGGTACCATAGGCTGTCATCATTATCACATCGACTTCCGGGTTGATGCGCTTTACTCCCTTCAGCAGTTCCATGCCATCCATCCCGGGCATTTTATAGTCGATGAGAAGGAGGTCGAAGTAGTCTTCTCTTAATTGCTTCAGGGCCTTTTCACCGTTTTCCGCTTCTGAAACATCGTGGCCCTCGTCCCTTAAGAAGTCCCGCAGTATCTCTCTCTGTGAATGACCATCTTCCACCACAAGAATGCTCAGTATTTGTATATTGCTCATCGTTGAAGTCCTCTATGAATCTCCAGGGTTCATTGGCAATAAGATCTCAAATGTAGTCCCTGTCCCCGGTTCACTCATAACCTTAATCTCGCCCGAGTGACCCTGAATAATCTCATGGGCCAGGGATAGGCCAAGCCCCAGGCCCTTCTCTTTAGTTGTGTAGTCAGGATTGAAGATCTGCTCCATCTCCTCCCGGCTAAGGCCGCCTCCCGTGTCTGAAATCGTGATTTTTACCCAGCCCTTGCTCTCTTGCTCAACAGAAAGAGTGATGGAACCGCTGCCGGAAATTGATTCCATAGCGTTTTTGACAATATTGAAAATCGCCTGCTTGATCTTGTCAGAATCCATCAATACCATTAGGGGGGATTCGCGCCAGTCTGTCTCTATGGTAATCCTACTGGAGTCAGCTTCTCCCTCGGTAAGGAGAACAATCTGCCTGAGAAGTTCTACTATATCATTGTTTTTCAACACCGGTTTTCGCATTCTTGAAAAAGAGATGAATTCCTCAATAATATGATTAAGTCTCCGGATCTCATCCCGGATGATCCCTGTGAGTTGAGGTAGATTGTCCTTTTGAAGTCTCTGACAGGCCATACTGATGGCATTGAGGGGATTTCGGATTTCATGGGCCACCCCCGCGGCCAGGCGACCCATGGCCGAAAGCCTCTCTGCCTGGTGAAGACGTCTTTCCATCTCCCGCATCTTGGCCAGGTGCCTGTTTTGGTTCCTGTAAAGAAACCACATGGATATTATGGCAATGAACACCATAAAGCACATGAAAATAAGTCCCCGGCCCTGCTCCTTTTTGAGCATTTGATCGGCTGTCTCTCTTGAAAGACTCAACCATGCCGTGCAAATAACATCCACGCCGAGGTGAATGGGCGCAACGACTTCGAGCATATCTCGTCCGCCCCAGTCGAACTTTTTCCTTGGCACATCCCGATGTTTTGTGAAGGTAGTAGCTATCGAATCGTCCTTTTTAGCTACCTCCGTATCTTCCACCCACTGGAAAATGACTCTTCTTTTTTCATCTGTCACCACAAAATAGCCAGTGTCAGCTCCCGGGCCTACCTCTTCAACCGCCCTTTCAATCGAGACCCTTAAACTCCAGAACAAAAAGCTTTCGTCATCCAAAACAAGAACAACGGTTCCTTTCCCCCATTTCCGGCGAAGGGCAAGGGATCGCATCTGGTCGCCCTTTCCGTGACGGTTAAAAAGGTCCACCTTAATTTCTTCCTCTCCTCTAATCACAGGCGCCGCTGATATAAGAAGAGATTCGGGAACAGGTCTGTTCTTAAACGTGATAACCCCCTGATCGTCTAAAAGGACAACGAGATAGAGCTCTTCCCGGGGTGCGATTGATATCAGCTCTTTATCATCAATGCGCCCCCTTTTCCTTTCGAAATCAATTCGCTGTGCTACATCCAAGAGATCTATGATCATCGATTCCCTCAGAGAAAAGGCTTCATCTGTGAAACCCGATTGTGTAATTTCTTCAAGGTCGGCCTGTGATGCATGACCCAGGAGTTGGAAATTGTGTTTCGCAGCCTGCTGGATTTTCCCTATGATGTCCAGGCCCCTCTTCTCCATATAGCCGACAAGGGTCTTGTCAAGGGCACTGAGGTCCATCAGTCCCGTGATCAATGCGAGGGAAACGAGGACAAGGGAAACAAGGGCAACGGCCAAGGGCTGGAGAAATAGCCTGGGAGACCGCCGAGATTCTGTGGAGCTAAGAGTTTTTCTTTTGCTGGTCATTTTTCAGAAGTCCTTATCCAGCCCATCCGTCCGCTTGAAGAGCAGCGTTTTCAGCAACTGATGCAAGAGCATCATTACCTCGGTGCTCTGCCCAAGATCAGTGAAACCCTATGGTATGTCACCATCTTCGGTGATCAATGGGTCGCTCTTCTGAGTTTTTCCGCCGCCGCCTTAAAATTTTCTTCCATGGTCATCGCGATTAATGATTCCAGTGGAATTATCTCTCTCGGGGGATTATATTTTGTCCCCATCCTTTATCTGTCGGGAGGAATAGTATTCACAGAAGCAAACATGGGTTCATGAAGTGGGAGCAATATATCAGCCATATCCTTTATTTTCAGCATTATGTCATATGCCTCATAGACATTTACATGTGTTCCGGGTGGAATAACGTCCATCTCCATGGCCCTTATTGCAATAGGTGGGTTTAAATTCTCATCGATAACACAGAATCCCGTTATAGCTGCCTTTCCTTCAGCCGTCTCAACTAATATTGTCAGGCCGCCCTCTGTATGAGCAGGAGTGTGGACAACTCTGATTCCAGGCACGATCTCAATATCATTGCGAATCCTTCTGATTTGTCCTTTTTCTTCTACATCCTCGATATAGTCCTCTAAATAACGGTAATCCAGGGGATGCGGACTATGTATCCGCTCTAATTCTTTTTCATGAACATAAATTTCGGCATTAACGCACTTATAATCGTTTTCACAATGGTCATTATGCAAATGCGTATGGATCACGACATCAATATCTTCCGGTTTCAGGTTCCATAATGCCAATCCCTCTTCAAAAGTGTAGATCTTACCCCCAATGGACTTTTCCCTCTCTTCTGACTGAATAGGGCTCATCTCACCTGTATCAACAAGAATGGTCTTATCACCCCCTTCAATATACCAGCAATAGATCGGTATCGTATATGTTTCCCCGTTCCCATACTGATATGTCATCATGCTTTTGTCGAAGATTTTTGTCCCCATTACAATGGGGTGGATCTTGTATAGATTCATTTCTTACTCCTATCCCGAAAAAATGATAAAAACTTCAGACAAGATTACCCCGCGTTCCGCGGGGCAGGCATGGATTGACTTAATGGTCATGACTGTTCAGAAGCAAAACAGTTACGAAGCGCTGCCCTCAAACGCTTCCTCATATCTGCTGTTATCTCTTCCTCTGCCACTTTTTTACACAGCTCGATCGATTTTCGTAACGAATCAACACATTCTCTGCACTCGGGGCAGTGACGGAGGTGGCTTTTGATCTCACGGCAAATATCATCATTCAATTCACCATCTAAGTATTCCGACATCCTTTCAAAATCTTTTTTACACTCCTCCTTCATTGGGCCCGTCCCTCCATATATTGTTTGGATATTTCGTCCCTCATGAAGAGGCGCGCCCTGTGCAGCCTTGTTTTAACCGATTGCGTTGATATCTCGAGAATTTCGGCGGTTTCTTTTGTGTTGAATCCCTCGATCTCCCTGAGGTTAAATACCAGCCTGTACTTGTGGGGAAGTTTCTGAATGGCCACATCAATGATTTTTTTCAATTCAGCCCGCATGACATTATCAGATGGATCATCAGACCAATCCGGAATTTCATATTTGCCATCAGAACCGTCCTCATGAATAAACGAATCAAGGGATATCTCATAATCCGGTTCGCATTTCTTCTTTCGCCGCTTCCTAATACACGCCCTGGTTGCAATCATGAAAAGCCAGTTCTTCAATTTGGTCTCTCCACGAAAGTCTTTAAGATATCGGAAGGCATTCAAAAAGGTCTCCTGCGCGATATCCTCTGCATCCTGGAGATGGCCGCACATCTTCAAGCCAAAGGTAAATATCCGGTCCTCATACCGCCCCACAATCTTTTCCATGGCATCCATGGAACCCGCCTTGAACTGGGCAATCAAATGATGGTCGGTTGGATTGGGAGTTATGTTTTTCATTTCAAATCATACAACATTGCCCGGGATTTCAGCAGTTGGACATAAGGATGGGCAAAATAACACCGCCTGAAGGGATAATGTGGACATCAGGCCGGGGACAGGTCTCTGAGCCTATCTCAAAGGCCTCTTGCAGGCCTCCCGCATATAAAAAACCCATCTTCTCTGCCTTTTCCTTGGCGATATCTTGAGAGACCAGGATAATATTGAACCGGTGTTGAATGGCCAAGGTCATTCCCAATGCCATATTGAAATCGATAGCGCCCCCTTTCATGATCAGCCGGTTATGGCTGAAGTGATCGAGGACACCCCCCAAGAGATCATCCCCGTGCTCCGAGTGAAACCTGTGAAAGCTGTCAACAAAGGCGTCAGGAAGGTCTCCTGTGAGGTCAGCGCATAGAATGATACAGCCTCCCTCTCTCGTCACCATGGAGGCCGGTGCAAGGGGTTTTACGATCTGGGGACCTTCTGTATAAGGGAAGGATGTAATGACGGTCAGGTCCGCCTTTCGTCCGAATTCCTGAGAGATAATCTTCTTCGATTGTTCAATCCCCGCCAGATGCGCATTGACAGGATCTCCTGAAACCAGATCATTGACCCGATCGTTCTGATCCAGGATGCTGTTAATTATGAAATCGAGGCGTGCTGATCGGGCCACGGCACAGACCTGCTCATAAAAAAGATTCCCTTCAATCTTTCCGAGACCTGTCCCCTCATGAAAGGTGTATTGAAAGTGATGATCGAGAATGGAATCGAAGTCTGCAACGCCTGGGAAAAGGATCTTCCCTCCTCCCCCGAATCCGTTCATGGGGTGTGGGAAGACAGAGCCTATTCCGATTCTGAAATGGGCCTCGTGGACCTTTCTATTGATTTTAACGGTCTTCCCTGTCCGGAGTTGGCCAACAGGTATAAGATCCGGGGCATGACAGTCGTGATTGATAAATCTGTATCGTTCTACGAGTTCTGTCCCAAAAGCGCCCTCTAACTCCTCAACTATCAGCCCCCGATGGGTGCCTAAGGCCATTATAATTTGGATGTTGCCGTCAGGAATACCGGCCTTCTCTAACTCTTCAAGCACTGCTCTCAGGATAATCCCCTTGGGGGAAGCACGGGTCAGGTCCTCAACGAGGATGGCAATTGTATCCGAGGGAGAAAGGCGTTCGGTCAAGCGGGAGGATTCAATCGGATTTTTTAAGGCCTTTTTAGTTAGACCGCTGACGTCGTTAGGTTGAGGTTGATCGTCAAGGATGGCAAATGTCAGGAGATTCCACCCGGGAGGGATGTTAAAGAACTCTTTTTGACCTCTTTTAATGATGAAGGGCGTTTCCATTGTCAGACCAACAGATATTTTTTCCTGACCTCTTCATTCTCTCTTAAATCCTCAATGGTTCCGTGATAGCGGATCACGCCGTTATTAATAACGTATCCCTCATCGCTGAGTCCCAGGGCGACCTTTTGATTTTGCTCGGCCAACAGGACCGTTAAACCTTTGTCTCGCAACTTGCCGATCCGCTTTTCCAAATCCTCTACGATCAGGGGTGCGAGGCCCTCTGTGGGCTCATCCAATAGAAGAAACTCGGGGTTTGTCATAAGGGCCCGGGCAATGGTCAGCATCTGCTGTTCCCCACCGCTCAAAAAACCGGCCTTACGGGAATCTATGTGTCCGAGGGCAGGAAAAAAATCATAGATGCTTTCCTTGGTCCACCTCTCGGCAGCCCCGACCTTGCGTTCAGATATCTCGAGATTGTCTCCAACCGTTAAATCGGCAAAGACCCTCCGGTTATCAGGCACATATCCGATACCCTGCCGGGCTAATTGATACGGTTTTTTGCCCCTTATGGTCTTTCCCTTGAACCTGATAGTCCCCTGTTTAGGAGGCGTCAGGCCCATGACGCTTCTCATGGTCGTGCTTTTTCCGGCCCCGTTCCTGCCCAAGAGGCATACGATCTCCCCCTTAGGGACATTGAGTGATACCCCGAAAAGGATGTGGCTCAGGCCGTAGTAGGTGTGAATCCCCTCCACTTCCAACATGGTCAGGCGCCTCCCAAGTAGCATTCCCGAACCCGACTGGAATCCCTGACGGCATCCGGCGCTCCCTGCATAATGGTTAACCCCTGATGCATGACCATAATGCTCTGTGCAACATTGAACACGACTTCCATATCGTGCTCGCAAAAGAGGATGGTTAACCCTTGTGAATCGGCCAAACGCCTGATCAGCTCCATGGTGGCCGTGGTTTCCTCTGCAGACATCCCTGCAGTGGGCTCATCAAGGACCAGTAAATCAGGCTTGTTGCCCAAGGCGATGGCAATCTCCAATGTTCTCTGGTCTCCATGAGCCAACGACCCTGCTGTGGCATCAGCCTTATCGGAAAGACCCACATTCTCTAAGATCTTTTGGGTCTCTTCCACTGCCAATGTTCGAGCAGGCCTGAAAAGCTTAACGCTCTTTCTCTGCTGGGAGAGAACCGACACCTGCACATTCCTGAAGACCGTGAGACGGGGAAAGATGTTGGCTATCTGAAATGATCGGGCAATCCCTCTTCTGCAGATTTCATAGGGCGGGAGGTTTGAGATATCCTCATCGTCGAAGATTATCTTCCCCCTATCCGGCTTTAGCTGTCCGGTGATCAGGTTGAAAAGCGTTGTCTTTCCCGCGCCATTGGGCCCGATCACAGCCACTAACTGGCCGGCCTCCACCGTGAGATTAGCGCCGCTGACAGCCTTGAAATCCTCAAACGATTTATGTATTCCCTCCACCCGCAGCATCTATTGACGTTCCTTCTCGAGAGATTTTTTCCCCTGAAAACCAAATTTTTCCAACAGGTAGCCCCATACCCCTTCAGGCAAAAAGAAAATGAGCAGGATCAGTATGATCCCGAGGATCAGTGTCCAGTATTCGGTGTAGATACCCACAAAGGTCCTGAGAGATATCATGATGGCTGCCCCTAAAATCGGTCCGGCAAAGGTAAACCATCCGCCTAACAGACACATGATGAATATCTCAAGGGAGAAGACCCAGAACAGGAGATCCGGAAACACGGA
>CAZFSF010000122.1:6162-8269 GCA_964522045.1 uncultured Desulfobacteraceae bacterium | reverse complement strand
TCTGCCATTTTTAACTCCTCCATATTTAGATTTAAATGAGATTATCTCCCGGGTATAAGATCTTCTGCCCAGTTTACTCCAAAAAGTCTTCTAAGACTCGCGTATGGATTAATTATTGCATTTTTTACTTTTTATCTCAGATAATGCCCCTGATAAGTTGAAGAAAAAGCGAATCAATAATTCGCAAAAAGCACGTCTAACAATGAACTACGCAAAGTTGCTGTGGGAGTGGGGTCAGCGAGCGCCATCGGGACGGGGTTATTCCTCACAAAAAGACCTTGTACCCGACATTCAAAGCCTTTGCCAATATCTTAGCCCGCTTTTTCCCAATTTGTCGCCCACCGTTTTCCATTTCAGAAATATGACTTTGCGGGATTCCTGTCAATTCAGAAAGCTCTTTTTGCGTCATGCCTTCCTTCAATCTTGATCCGGACAGACAGACTCCCGGTAGTTCTTCGTCCCGCTCTCCCACATCTGGCACTACCACAGATTGGAGCCGTCAGAATCTATAGTGCAGCAATATTCTCAAAGCGTCGAACGTGAAGGATCTCATTCTCATGAACAGGGGTGATCTTGGATTCCTCCACCACCAGGACAGCGATGGTTTCGCCAACAGCATTGAATACTTCCAGTGAATAACCTGTCTCCTGCCCCTTCTCACCCTCGTGTCGTTCAACAATGGTAGCCAAGTCTCCTTTATGGAGACCATACTCCGGGAAATCATCTGCCAAAGAAACGCGTGTAAAAAGTTCATATGCCATCTTTATGCCTCCTTGTCCGGGAACAAAGTAATAAACTTCGTATTCCCAGATCCATATTCCTCTATCCAAATAGTGACAACACGAAGCGTAACACCATTGGGACCCAGAAGTTTACCACGGATTCTGAAGAGGTCTCCATAGGCCGTCTTTCTGACCGGTTCCGCATCAGTCGACAAGATCTGCGTGCGAATATCATGGAGCAGCCTCTGCCAGTTATCGGGTGTATAACCGGCCAGTCCGAGGAATTCGGACTTGTCGTTGTCCGGTTGCCACTTAAGAAGATAATCAGTAATCTTTTCCCTGACCATCTCAAGCGCCATGTTCGGTCTCCTATTTTCCGATCTGTTCCTCAAGATCCATTTTCGGGCCTGAAGTTCATTCAATTTCTTTTTCAGACTGGCGATTTCCTTCTTGATCTTGCGAAGCTCTGTCTGTTTCTTGACGCTCGACAAACGATCCTTGCCAAGCTCTTCGGCGATGTACTGCTCAAGCTGACTTCTCAAAAGCCTGAGATATGGATTTCCCCATATCGCCCCTTCTCGATATTCAAGTTTGCCGGCGCGTATGCCCTTCACAATGAAGTCCCGGTCTACTCCATATTCCTTCTTCGCCGTTACATCGCTAAGAGTTGCCCCTTTGCGATTCCACTCACCGTATTCCGCCATGTTTTATCTCTGTGACCGAACGTTAAGGGTAACCAGCGGCGCCACCTAAACATGTCCGTCAGCCGCAACAAACACAGGCATATCATCCCACGTTCGACCACCCAAAAAGTGTCCAGTTTTTTTGTTGAACCCTCTCCATTGTTCCAATTGCGGCATAGGAGCAGTCTATTATTAGACTTTTTTTGGCGTGTATTTTTCCGTCTGTGTCCAAGCAGCTTCGGTTTCCTTTATCGCTTCTTCAAATCCCGCAAGTATTCCACCAGGGAATGGACCAAGGTGGAAGGATTGTCGGCCCCGGAAGTCTGGTGGAATTGCTCAACTCGGCGGGCATTTGTAATGGCGTTATCCAGCTTATCCTGTATTCCATTAAAAATATCATGATCTCCCTTTTGGTATTCAGGAAGGTATTTTTTCAGTTCTTCGATAACTCCTGAACAGATGGAATTACCGGGAGGGGCATCGAACGGTTCAGTAGTATATATGAAATGCAGTAATAGCCAAAACTCGAAACAGGGAACCGAAGGAGTAGCGAAAATCTTGGTTCCTTTGCCGCGCCGGGCCCGGCGTACTTTATCCAGGGCCGCATCGTATGTGGTATGTCTGTCGCGATCAAAGACGCAATAGACGCGATCAAATTCTTGTTCCTTACGAAAAGTTTCAATAGCAAAGTTCACAACGCCG
>CAZFSF010000122.1:0-6152 GCA_964522045.1 uncultured Desulfobacteraceae bacterium | reverse complement strand
GACCAGCTTTGAAACAAACCTGAACAGGATTAATAAAAGTCTTAATGGCGAAATTCACAACGCTGAGAGGATCGGCTCCAAGACCACAAATCCTCACGTTGGCATTGCTTAACCGGAAGGCCTTTTTCAATTCAGAAAAATAATTCGGTTCAGTTTTCCCCCCTTCGCAAACGATGAGTATGACATCATATGGGGCCTTCATTGCCCGCCGGCGACGCAACAACTCGGCTTTGCGCTCCTTTCTCTTATGAAACAGGTTGTCGGTACCCATCAAAACCTCAATTCCCCTGGAAACGGCAAGGCGCCATACCTGCCATATAAATAGCCTTTTTGAAGGGCTTCGCCCTTGCGTGGTTTATAATCCGACAGCGGATAGAGGCGGGTCGCATTTTCTTCATTTTTTTCAACAAACCATACCTGATCCCTCCGCATGAGAATCTGATCCAGGACTGTGGTATCGTGGGTAGCAAAGACCAACTGGGCATTATGCGGGTTGGTTTCTGGATTGTGGACCAACTTCAAAAGAAACCGGACCAGGTGCGGATGCAGGCTTGTATCGAGTTCATCCACAAAGAAAACAAGTCCATTGTTCAGGACATCCAGCCATGGGCCGGCCAAGGCAAAAAGCTTGCGGGTTCCTGCCGACTCTTCGTTGAATTCAAGGGGCACATCTTCGCCGTTATCAGAAGATGGATGCATGAAAAACAGCTCTGTCAGTTTCTTTCCTCTAAGGTCTTTAGCGATATCTTCCTTAATGCTTTGCGGCATATCGAGGGGAAGATCCTCCATGGAAAATTCCTTTTTCTCCAGAAAGATATCTGTAATCGATAAATCAGCCGCATTCATTAACTTGAGAATTTTCTCTTTCTTCTTTTCCTCATCACATTCGCTGATACTGAATCCAGGATGGATGCTTTCCCCTTGTCCGACGACAACCAGTTTATTGTCAAACCAGTTGAAAACCGGTTTAAGCTGTTCATTGTTTAATTGAATCGCGGTTGAAAGAAAAAGTGCGTTCCTCCGGGTCGCCTCTTGCCAGACCTTGCGGCTGCCGGTGAATTTGGGCCCAAAATACCAGATATCTTTTTGGGTCTCGGGGTCGTAGTTACGTTCAAACCACCTTTGCGCCCTGCTCCCCGGATAGGCAAACAACCACTCTCCGGTTACCCTTTCGGGATTCACTGCAAAACCATACTGGTACCGGATGCCATCCTGGATAAACACGACCTCAAACTCGGAAGGAGCTCTGCTGCTTTGCCGGTTAAACAGAAACGGTGTTGCGTCAATTTTTTCGCCTTCCTGGCTTTCTTTAGCAGATGACAAGACAAATCTTTTCATGAAAGCGGTGGCCAAGACCAGATTGCTTTTGCCCGCGGCGTTCGGGCCGTAAATGACGGCTGAGCGAAGAAGGCGCGGCAAATTTGACAAATGTGAGATGAAACTGTTCTCTTCCTGCAATTCAGCAGCAGTGTTTGCCGCCAGTGTTAGCGACTGGGTTGTCAGGAAAGATCGATAATTGGTGACGCTAAATTCAATAAGCATGATAGCCCCCTAACTAATTTAACGCCAATTATTGCATAAAAACTGCAGATTGCAAGTTAAAAATGCATGAGAGTCATTCTTTATACGTTCTGTCTCGGTAAGATTCCAACCTTGCATGGATGGTTAATGCCTTCTCGTTTCATATATGGTTGGGATATCGCCCACGTTCCGCCGTCCAACAAATGTCCCGCCTTCTTCTTGTTGAATCCTCCCCATTGCTCTATCAGCCCCTTGTCATATAAAACGGTGCCAATTCCCTTGTTTCTGAGGACAAACCCATGAGATTGATTTTTTGGCCTACGGGAGATTGGCTGGTCATTTGAATAAAATTCTTGCTGCTTGGAGAGGTTGGAGGCGAAGCGAGCCCCATCAATATTCAACTTTCAGGTTTTCCCGGGTCAGGGTCTTCCAATATTTCATGGAGATCCGGGGCCATTTCTTCCTCCACCGGCCGGATAGACCGATCTATCTTTAGTCTCAGGATATCCGGTCTGGAGTAATGGCCGATGGTATCAAGCGAATTCTTTTGTCGAATAATGGCCTTCAGGTCGATTTCTGCGACGGCCATACCCTCGCCCTCCGGCAGAGGACCGGCTAAATAGAGCCCGTAGGGCGCCACAATACCCGTGCAGATCCCTCCTCTTACATATTTCGAGAGGGATTCATCCGAAGAAGTGATCTCAGCCCTCTGTCTCTCGGTCAGCCATCCCGTGGAATTGATGACAAAGGCCCCCGATTCCATGGCATGATGGCGTATGGCCGCGTCGATCTGTTGTGACATGGAGTCGCCTGCGAAAGAACCGGGGAAATGGGAGCAGTGAATCTCCTCCCCCTGGGTCATCAGCGCGTACCGTGCCAGGGGCATATAATGTTCCCAGCAGATCAGGGCTCCAACGCGGCCAAGGGCCGTTTCAAAAACCCTTAACCCGCTCCCGTCCCCCCATCCCCATATCATCCGTTCGTGGAATGTCGGCATGATCTTGCGTCTCTTCCCCAGGAGAGTCCCATCATTGTCAAATATGAGTTGGGTATTGTAAAGGCTTCCCCCATCCCTTTCATTCACACCCAGAACCACGACCGTACCGGAGTCTTTCGCGGCCTTTCCCACTGCTTGTGTAACCGGCCCTGGGACTTCCACAGCCTGTTCATAAAGCCTGCCGTGAAGTTCGGCGATAACCGCCGGGGGTTTTACCCAGGCGAAATAGGGATAATTGGGGATAAATGTCTCCGGAAAAACAGCCAATCTGATCCCCTCCTGACCGCATTTTTCAATGGCCTTCAATACTTTTTCCGTGCTGCCGTCACGGTCGAAAAGTACAGGCGAAAGCTGGACCGCCGCCGCCCGAAATGTTCTGTCTTTTTGGCCTGTCAACTTTACCTCCCATTTTCTGCAAGAGTTTCCGGGTTCAAGATCGCCACTCACTATATGAGAAGCACCCCGCTCTGTCAAACAGAGACTTTTGCAAGTGCGGATCTATCTCCTTGACATTTGCCCTGAAATTATCCACCCTGAATCAGGTCAAGAACAGTCCCGCGGCGGGATTGAGAGGAAAAAATGGAGGAACTTCTGATGACCGGAAAACAGACATATGAAGAATCGGAGAAAAAGGTTGAGTCCTTAGAAAAACAGATCGCTGAGTGCAGGGTGTCGGAGACAGGGGCCAATCATCAGTTGAGGACATTGTTAGACTTTGCCCCCTATCCGATGGTGGTGTTCACCATGGATGGACTTGTGTCGTATCTGAATCCTGCTTTTACGGATATCTTCGGATGGACCTTCCATGAACTGGAGGGCAAAAAGATCCCCTATGTCCCGCCCGATCTGGAAAAGGATATCCCTCAAGACATCAAAAGACTCTTTGAGGAAAAAACCATATTGCGACACGAAACCAGGAGGATGACCAAGGATGGACGCATTCTTGATGTCATTATGCGGGCCGTTCTCTTTTCGGACCCCGGCAATAAGGATGCTGGTGAGTTGGTTATCCTGAGGGATGTTACCCGGGAGAAGAGGATCGCCCGAAACAACCAGGCCATGCTCCGGATCAGCATGGCCCTGCCGCAATACCCGGATCTTGATGAACTCCTGAATTATATCAGTAGTGAGATCAAGGAGCTTTTGGGAGTAGAGGGCGGCGTTGTGATACTTTTAGATGAAGAGAGACAGGAAATCTTTTTCCGGGGGGTTGCCTATGATGACACGGCCACACAAAAAAGGGTCAAGGAGATCCGCTTCCCTGTGGACCATGCGGATCAAGTCGTAGCCTTGAAGGTGATTCGGACCGGGGAACCCGTTATCGTCAATGATACCTCCAAAATAGCGAAAACGTATCCATTGAGGGACAAAAAGCTCGGATATAAGACCAGGAATTTCCTTCAGGTGGCCTCAAAGAGCAGTGATCGCGTTATCGCGGTCCTGAGCGCCATGAATAAAAAGGAAGGGATCTTTGATCAGACAGACGTGGAACTGCTGACCATGATAGCTGGAACGGTCGCCCTTTCCATTGAAAATGCGAGGTTTTCGAGCGAACTAAAAAGGGCCTACACAGACGTATCGAGGATGAATCGTGCTAAGGACAAGGTCTTCCACCATCTTTCCCATGAATTGAAGACACCTCTCTCTGTTCTCTCAGGTTCCCTGAGCATTTTAGGGAGGAAGATGTCCTCCCTGCCTGAAGATGCCTGGAAGCCCACCATCAAAAGGGCTGAGAGGAGTCTTGATCGAATCATGGAGATCCAATATCAGGTGGAAGACATTATTCAGGACAAGCCGTACAAGACCTACGATCTTCTTTCAAACATGATTGATCAGTGCAGCGATGAACTGGAGACCCTTGTTGCTGAAGGGGCCGGTGAGGGCGCCATTATCGCGTACCTGAGAAGGCGTACTGAGGAGCTTTTTGGCCCGAAGCAGCTTGTGTCTGAAAAAATCAATCTCGAGCAATATGTCAGGGAGAGGCTCGGGCACCTCGGCTCTTTATTTGCTCACCGGAGAGTCGAGATATTGACAGGTCTTGATGCGGTTCCACCCATATATATTCCAGGGGAAGTTCTTCAAAAAGTGTTCGACGGCCTGATAAAAAACGCCATCGAAAATACCCCTGATGGGGGAAAGATAGAGGTGTTTCTCAAAGAAAATAAGGGGGATGTCGAGCTGGTAGTGAAAGATTGCGGCGTAGGGATTACGGCGGAGCATCAAAGACAGATATTCGGAGGCTTTTTTACGACCCAGGATACCATGAAATATTCCACCAAGAGCCCTTTTGATTTTGATGCCGGTGGAAAGGGCGCGGATCTGTTGAGGATGAAGATATTCTCAGAACGATATCTCTTTAAGATAGATATGGTCTCTTCAAGGTGTATATTCATACCGAATGAGTACGACATCTGCCCCGGAAAGATCAGCGAGTGCTCATTCTGCAGCACCAGGGACGAATGTTATAACTCCGGCGGCACGACCTTTTCTCTCCGTTTCCCAATAAAGGATTCCTAATAGAGAGTTAGCCCCGCTGTTGAGGAACCTTCTCAGTATCTCCTCTTTGAGCATCAGGGAGTTCATGAGTCGGCAGGTCCCCTGGCAGAGCATGCATTTAAGGCCAGGAGGATTTCTTCCTTGTTACACCCTCGCCCCACAAAGGCGAGGGCAGTAGCATGCCGGTTGTCAACCGGCTCTATCCGGTAGCGGCCACCCGTGAAATCGATAAATGCCGATGCGTCAGGGAATCGTACCCATCCCTTCAAACGAAAAAGTTTCGGGGGTAAAGACTCCAGAAAATCGACCAGTTTTTGCCTATTTAGCGGGGCCTGATCTTTGAAGAAAAAGGACTGAAATCCACTCTTTTCATGATGATGGCCGTCGTGATCACCATGCCCGTGTGTGGCATGAGAATCGCGTATCCCATCACCATAGTATCTACCAAACAGTAGGGAGGGTTCTACAGTGCAATAACTTGCGGTGAGTAATTTGCCCCCCGGATTCAGCTCTCGAAGCAAGGTCCGGATCTCCTCAAGGGTACCCGCTTCCACCTGATCCATTTTGTTCAGGATGAGGATGTCTGCAAAACGGATCTGGTTGTCATAAAAGGAAGCAAGGACCTTTCTGGCCTCAAAGAAGCCTGCATCCACCACTGTGATCAAGTTTCCGAGACGGATGGACTCGCTCTGGGGCAGTTCAAAAAGTATATCAAGGATTTCCCCTGGCTGTGCCACACCGGTCGCTTCTACCACTAAAAAATCCGGGCGAGCCCGATCATATATCTCCTGGACTGCGTTGAAAAAACCGGTCCTGATCGTACAGCAAATGCAACCCCCTGCCAGTTCTATCATGTCCACGTTCCGGCCGGAAAGGAGTTCCCCATCAATACCCAACTCGCCCACCTCGTTTACAATGACCGCCACCTTTCCTATTTCCGCGGTCCCGGATGATAATAGATGATTTATTAGGGTCGTTTTCCCGGCTCCAAGGAAACCTGAAACAAGGAGAACATCCATTATCGGTGATTTCTTCAAACTATTATCCTTTCGTCTCTACAGATCCTGTTAAGTTGTCAAGTCTCGTCCAAGACGGGATTGAGTTGTTGGCATATTTGTACCCGTGAAAGCCTACAAAG
>CAZFSF010000121.1:0-8375 GCA_964522045.1 uncultured Desulfobacteraceae bacterium | reverse complement strand
CAATAATATAAACTGGGCTCGACGACGTACCAACATGTACGACTTACTCGGATTCCTCCCTCTGGCCTTGCCAAAATCATTATCTGAAACGCTATATATGACGATTATTCCCCGAAGAGGCCCTTTCGTTTTTGAAAGTACCTTGAGGCCGCCAAAACGGCGATAAAATTCAGCATGGCGTAAGCCAATGCAATATCCACAAACATATCCACACGATGATAGATGAGCCCGATCAGGACCAGCAGCACCGCGGTTTTGCTGCCGATAGCATTAACGCCGATCAGACGATCCAGTACCGTGGGGCCGAAAATAGCGCGATAAAGTGAAAGAACCATCAATAAACTCAGATAAAGACCACAGTACAAAAAGAAAGTATCCATTATTCCTCACCGAATGCCTTGGCAATCCTGCTTTCCATCTCGCCGGGCAGGCCTTCCCTTGATTGCGTATCAATCGCATGGACAGTAAAGGTCCCGTCGATAGAGACATATACCGTTATGGTTCCCGGCGTGAGAGTTATGGAGTTTGCAAAGGTAACCAGCGCCAGATCTCCCTTCAATCTGCTCTGGAACCTGAAAATCTGAGGATCAATCAAATCCATCATCTTGGGATGAAAGACTAAATAGAGTACGTGAACATTTGCCATGAAGATCTGATAAAGCAACCAGGGTATATACCTGATGAAGCGTATCCAGATACCGAAAAATCCGGCTGCCCTTGGCTCAGGAAAGATCAGATCTCCTGAAAAGAGTGTGACCATAAGACATGATATGACACCCAGACTGAGGTGAAAAAGATCAAATTTGCCTGAGAGAATGACCCACAGGCAAAACAGGACAAGAAAGGTAAACACATGGAGAAAGACAGGACGGGTCGTTCCCTGGGATGGTACAGCGGCCCTGGAGTCAGATTCCCTGGCGGGTGCATGGTGAATTTCTTTTCCCCGGGCCTTCAACGATGAACTCCTTTACAAATTGCTTGAGTTGTCTGCCATCGTCCTGCGAGTCTGATTACTAATCAGGCAATTTTACAATGAAGGTGGTGCCTTCTCCAACCTTGGTCTCAAATGAGAAACCGCCCCCTAATTTTTTGATAATGTTTTGGCAGATTGGAAGCCCCAGGCCGGTCCCCTTGCCCGATGGCTTGGTGCTAAAAAATAAATCGTGCATCTGCTTCTGATTCTCCTCGGAAATGCCCGTCCCATTGTCAGAGATCTTGATTTCCAGCATAGAATCATTCTTAGAGGTCTTAAGCACAATTCGGCCTCCCGTCCCCCCCTTTTCTTTTACAGCATAAATGGCGTTCGAAATGAGGTTGACAAAGACCTGTTCAAGCATTTGTTTGTCCGAGTGCAAGAGAAGAGGGCCTTCCATAAAATCGAGGACAACCTCAATATCTTTGTGTTTCAACTCGGGGTTCAAAAAGCTGACCGTTTCCTTCAGCAGTTCATGAACGTCTAAGGATGATTGGGTGGGTTCCGAATCCCTCACATAACTTAACAGTTGCTGGGTAATATTCCTGCAACGCTTAACCTGTTTAATGATGTGTTGGACCGCCGTCTCTAATTCATCACGATCTTCCTGACCTAAGCCCTTAGCATCGTTCACCACAACTTCTATCCACCCGGAAATCTCCCCGATGACGGCGACTGGATTGTTAATCTCATGGACAATACCGGATGCGGTCCGGCCAATTTCAGCCAATCTGTCAACGCGTATCAGGTCTTCCTGAAATTTCTTCCACGGGGCAATATCACGGCAGATCCCCACTGTCCCGGCGAATTGTCCGTCGGCATCGGTGAGAGAAATAAGGGAGATATCGAAATAGATGGCGTGTCCGGCCTTATGCTGAAGGGGAAAATCCGAACGGCCGGCGCTCCCCTCCTTTCGGGAAATGGCCGCCAGCTTCTCAAATTCTAAAGGGTCATCAACCAGGTCGTTTACATGGCGGCCCACCATTTGCTCCATGGTGTAGCCTAAGGCTTTTTCGCCCCCCTTGCTGAATGAGACCAAAATACCTTCCACATCGGTGGCAAAAACCATTTCATCGGAGTTTTCTAAAATGCAGTTCAGGAATCTCCTGGTATCGAGGAGTTCTTTTTTGTACCCGGAAAGTTCCTCAGAGGCTCTTGCCAACTGGTCTTGGAGGAAATCACTCGATTCCATAGATTTTTCGCAATTTGTTCATGGCCTTTTTTATCCCTCTTGCACCCATTCCGGCCCGGTAAATATCATCCACCTCCTGACGGAATTTGGCTTGCTGCAATTCGACCTTTTTTTCGTAGGCCTCTCTAATGGCCTCGACAAGGTTGTCGTACTCAATCGGCTTGAGAAGGTATTTAAAGGCATCCTGCCGACCACTCTCTAAGGCAGTATCAATTGCTCCATGCCCTGTAAGCACGATACTCTGTAGGAACGGCTGGATCTTCTTGAGTTTCTGCTGTGTCTCAACACCATCTATGCCCGGCATCTTAAGATCCACCACCGCCACGTCAAAATCTTCATTGGCTCCTACTTCCAAGCCTTCCTCACCTGAAAACGTAGCTTTCACAGTAAAACCTTCTCGCAGAAGGCGTTTTGAGAGATATTCAATGAGGGTTTCCTCATCATCAATTAGCAGCACCTTAATGTCGGGTTTTTCGTTCATATACAACTCCTTTGGACTGGTTGGAATTTAAACGGTAGATTTGAAAGAAACGAAAAAATTCACCCTTCTGGTACTCCCTGAGTCAGATTTTGTCAACTATTTTTTGTCAACCCCAATTCCACGTAATAAAGATAAAAGTGCTGGAACCGGGTAATCCCACTTGCAAAAATGAGCGGCATAGTATAATCTCAAAGATACATTTAAGTAAAAAAACCCTTTCCCGCTAAGCGAAATATCCAGTATCCAACATCCAGAAAATGGAGGAGAAAGATGGGTGAAAAATTTCAAACAGTTAAAGTCGCAGTAGTGCAGGCAAGTCCGGTCCTGTTTGATCGTGAGTCAACAATCGAGAAAACCTGCCGGCTCATTCGTGAAGTTGGACATCAGGGCGTAGATCTGGTGCTTTTTCCCGAGGCCTTCATCCCGGCCTACCCGCGTGGACTCGGCTTTGGAGCGGTAGTCGGCAGCCGGAGTGCGGCGGGAAGACGCACCTTTGAGCGCTATTGGGCAAATGCCGTGCATGTCCCCAGCCCTGCCACTGAGGCTTTAGGCAAAGCTGCCCGTGAGTCAGGTGTCTATTTGGCAATCGGTATTATCGAGCGAGACAGCCGGTTCAGCCAGGGTACTCTTTATTGCACTCTACTCTATTTTGGCCCCAATGGAAATCTGTTGGGTAAACATCGAAAGCTCAAGCCAACCGCGTCCGAGCGTCTGATCTGGGGAGAGGGAGATGGCAGTACCATGCCGGTTCTTGAGACCGCCATAGGGAGGGTCGGGGGGCTGATCTGTTGGGAAAATTATATGCCTTTAGCCAGGATGACCATGTACGGGAAAGGGGTTGAAATATATTTAGCCCCTACTGCAGACCATCGTGAGACATGGCACTCTACACTGCGTCACATAGCATGTGAAGGTCGCTGCTTTGTCTTAGGTTGCAACCAGTTTGTAACAAAAGATATGTACCCTGCCGATTTAGAAGGGTTGAATGATCTAAATGAACTTCCGGAGATAATGTGTCGCGGAGGCAGTACCATAATTTCACCGTTCGGTGAAGTCCTCGCCGGACCCCTCTATGATCAGGAAGGGATACTGTTCGCCGACCTCGATTTAGCCGAGATAGCCCGGGGTAAATTTGATTTTGATGTTGCGGGCCACTACGCCCGTCCTGATATCTTCCAGCTTAGCGTCAATGAGAGGCCCTTTTACCCTGTAGTGACAAAAAATGATGAGAGAGAAAAATAGGCTTCTAATCCTCACCGAAAACCCAAGCCATTATGCTGAGTTGATCGAGAAACTCGATTTTGCCAGCCTTGAACTCATAGCCTGTGACAGGGCACGGGATTCGAAAAACCACGCTGGAGATTGCAATATCATCTTAGGCGAACCCGATCGGATTGCGCCTGTTTTGGATCTTGCAGACAATCTGCAATGGATTCAGTCCACCTATGCCGGTGTAGAGGCGCTTATAACGCCTTCGCAAAGAACCGGCTACCTACTGACCGGCGTGAAGGACCTGTTCGGGCCGCTTATGAGTGAATATGTCTTTGCCTATATTCTTTCGTTGGAGAGAAATATCTTCCAGACTTACGAAAACCAACAAAAGAGGTTGTGGCAGGATATGCCATACAAGGGTCTAAAGGACACCCTTCTCGGTATTTGCGGCCTTGGGTCTATTGGCCGTCATGTTGCCATGACCGGAAAGCGTTTTGGGATGGACGTTTGGGGTTATAAACGTTCTGATGAAGAAGTACCCGGGGTTGACCGTCTCTTCACCCGGGCCGGTTTTAAAAAATTCTTAACTCGTCCTGATTATATTGTGATCACACTTCCCCATACGCCCGAAAGCTTTCATCTCTTTGACTATAGCGCTTTTCAATTCATGAAGAGATCTGCCGTCTTGATCAACGTGGGTAGGGGAACCGTTGTTTCACAGAACGCTCTGGCCCGCGCTTTGGAAGAAAAACTGATTCGTGGAGCAGTATTAGATGTGTTTGAGGAAGAACCTCTACCTAAAAATAGCAACCTCTGGGGATTGCCGAACGTGTTCATTACGCCCCACAATTCAGCATACAGCTTCCCGGAGGATATCGTGGATATTTTCGCAGAAAATTATCAATTATTTGTAACCGGAGCACCACTCAAGTATGTAGTTAATTTCGATAGAGGATATTGACCCCGATCCGGCTAAACCGGCTTCTTCCGCCCAAACAATATTCTGGGTCGCCGGGGGTATCTTCTGAAAGCCGGCGGGTTCTAAATATAGGTCAATTTTTTCCAAAACTCCTCGTCCTTCTTTTTCCACTCAGGGCCGAAGGTTCGATCATAAAACGGCCCCAACCTGTCAAGCCACCGCCACCAGAAATTTTTCCCCTTTTCCTTGGCCTCCATAATGTCGTTTAGGAATACTCGAATATTGGCCATTTCCTCTTTCGGTACATACGAAGCCGCACCTTCTTTGTACGACTTTGCCGTATCTTCCGGGCTCAGGGCATGGGCCGTGAGCATAACCGGTATAACCCCTTTCTCTTTGGCTATCTCCAGCAGATGGTAGCCGTCGACCCCCATGATGTCCAGGATTGCCAGATCAAACTCCTGGTCTTCAAGATATTTTTTTGCCTCTTCAAAGGTCGTCGCCTTTGTGAGGTCACACATTGGGAGTAGTTCCTCCAGGGTCTCCAATACATCCGGCTCATCATCGACAATGAGGATCCTTTGTCCTTCAATGAGATCCTTTTTTGACACCATTACACCTCCTTTCGTGCAGCGTTTCCAGCTTATCCATATGCAAGATAAAATAATAATTTATGCGCTTGAGTCAAGAGAAATCAAGGGCCATCGGGTATGGTGTTAGACAAAACATCCCTCTGCAACCGGTTAATGCTTCATCAACGGTTTACTCACGTCTATCCACCAAACCGGCGTCTTTGGCGGCAAGCCATGCAACTGCCGACCAGTCGAACTTCTCACCGTCTTGGGCCAGCAGAGACAGGAGACGGTCGCGCAGCAGGCTGGCCAGCGGCATGGGCACGCGCAGTTCTTCCGCAGCGATGAGGGTCAGGCAAACATCTTTATACTTTCCGAAAAATGACTGCACGTAGTCTGTATCCTGCCACTCCCTTTTCTCAATACCTCGACCGATAACATGGTTTGCAGGACGCCGGGGACATCCAGTCGTGCTAATCTCGGCATAGATAAGATACTCTCATATTCCAGCAAAACATGCCAAGCAAGTTCTGCACGAGCGTTGATCCTCCCAGGGACAGGATTCCGGTTTTATATCCAGAATGGGTGTTTGGTCCATCATGTCAAGACCTTTAACACGAATTGTCGTCCCATTAACTCCAAGGACATCTAGAACCGACATACCAATGGGATTGGGGCGAAATGGCGAGTGGGAAGAAAATACCCCTACCTTCCGGTCATAAATAGGGGGCTTGATTCTCATGAACCTCTCTGAAAATGGGGGACTTTTGTGAAAATGGAAAAAGACGAAGATTTTCTGACCGGCTTCTATCTCCCTCATCCCGTCTTTGTAAATCTCGTCTACGATCAAATCTCCCTCTACGTCCGAGACTTTCCAGTTCCGGGGAATGTCCTCGGCGTCAGTGGACACAAAACCGATCGGTTTCATCTCAATTTTCATGTGATTTCTCCTTGCATCATTTCATAATTGCTCTCTTCCAGGTACCTTCCCAGAAGCTCGGAAGCCGTGATTACCAGTTGATCGTTTCAAATTCCGCCGGCATTGCTCTTTTGTTTGTAGAGTGCGGGGTTTCTTGGCTGTATAGGGGCCCGTTCCGGTTACCCATCGGATAGAAAAGAACTCCGACCATCATCAGGAATGATCGAAGTCCTTTTGCTTATTTACCCCCTTTTTTTTCAGAACAGGGATGATCCTTTGTGTCCCCATGGCATTCCTTGATCTTTTCAGGGGTGCATTCTCCCGGTTTGCCCTTCAATTTTTCAGGGAACTGGCAATTTTCTTTACACATCTCTTTCACCTCCTTTCAATTAAGCAACAAGTTAATTAAATAGTAGGTTCCTTATAAGAATATGTCAACACTTAATTGGATATTTTCCGATTTTCAGAAGAAATATATCGGGAAAATAAGATAACTTATTGAATTATGGTGGTTTTTAAAGGAAAGAGTGAACTTAGAAATGTGATACGTATTATTCCGGTTTTTCCTTTATCTCCCGGATAAGGCTACAGGAACCGTCGCTACAGTCGTGGGCCGGTTGTTGAGCCATATTAACAAGCGTGTCTGCCATTTGCCTCAACATATCTCTCTCAACCATGTAATGGGTCCAGTAACCTCGCTTTTCCCCTCTCACCAGCCCGGCTTTCCGCAAGACCTGAAGGTGCTGAGAAATGGCAGGCTTGGATATTCCCAAATGCTGGGCCAAGGCTCCCACGCAAAGGTCATGACCCAAGAGGAGATTGATGATCTTGAACCGGTTTGCATCACCCAGTATTTTCAATTTCTGTTCGACATTTTCCATAATTTCTCAAAATATGTTTAAGTAAATATTTATCTGAATAAGTACACGATATAATCAAATCTGTCAATATATTGTATATCCGAAAAACGTCTGTGTCTGTCCGTGCGGTTCCAGAAGACGAGTTGGCGCCTTCCCAAATTGATCTTTTTCAATTTGGCAAGAAAGCCAAAACTGCTTGTATATGAGCTTGCTGAAGTATCCTTGACTCTTTCAATGGGCCACCCGTCGGGTTCATCCCAATAATGGGGTTGGAAAACCTCTTGCCAAATTGAAAACCCTTCGGGATTCTCGATTTTGCCTGATCTGCTTCGTTCCGTTTCGGTTTGCGGTCACTGCAGAGTACGTAGAGGTACGCTTCATTCTCGAAACCTTTAGGTTTCGGCGGACTTTCTTGTCCCACAGATGGCTATTTCCCACCCAACTTCATCATTAGCCTTCGAAACTTGATGAGCGGGACTGCAATTTTGGGTGCGGTATAACAAGCAGGCCTCTTCCTGATACAGGTTTCCAAATGGTCAACTGCCTTCTCAACGTTCATCATGAACGGCTTAACATCACCCTTCGCCATTTTTGTGTCAACGAACCCAAACCGAACATTCGTCACATGCACTCCCTTGGGCTTCAAGGCCAGGGCCATCCCTCCAAGATAGTTTGAAAAACCCGCTTTTGAGGCATGGTAAGAAGGGGCCTCGGAGGAAAGCAACTCATCTGCCAGACTGGATATACCGATAAAGTGGCCTTTTCCATTTCGGACCATCTGGGGAATCACTGCTGCTGCTGTTTTAACCATTCCGGTCAGGTTAACATCGATGATCCGGGCTTCACCACTCATATCCAAGGGGTCCAGCAGTTCACCGACCCCCACGAAGTAGATGCACAGATCCAATAGACCTTCCATCACCAGTTCATCCATCACGTCTGAATATCTCTTATCACTGACATCCGCGACTCGGTGCTCGTAGGCTGGGCTGATAATTGGCGACTCGCTTCTTGAAACGCCGATGATATCCCACCCGGCCGCGAGTAGCCGCCTCGTTGTGGCCAGGCCTATTCCATCAGAATTACCAACAAGCATCGCCTTGGATCGAAGCAAAGAATCCTCAATAACGTTCCAACAGTAGATAATTAAGATGCGGCCCCGATGTCCTTAATCAGAAGGTAATGATTTCGTATCCGTTATCACGGTATGATGCCATGCCGGGATGGCCGGACATATCGTCGAGAAG
>CAZFSF010000120.1:0-8390 GCA_964522045.1 uncultured Desulfobacteraceae bacterium | reverse complement strand
CGCTTCCTCCCAACGAAAGCAGACACGCCATTGATCGTTGATACGAATGCTGTACTGGCCCGAACGGACGCCTTTGAGTGATTCAAGGCGATTTCCGGGCGGTACCCTCAAATCATCCAGCCGGCCGGCAATCTCAAGTTGTCTGAGTTTCCGACGTGCCACCGCTGCAATATTCACAAATCGCCTCACTCGGATGCCCTTTGAGATCGCTTCGGTGTCGGCACATCTAAATGATCTTATCATTTTTATATATTAACGCATCACGTGATTAACGTCAAGCGTGATTATGAGGCCCAACCATGAATTGTCATGATTTTATGCAATGATATGAGATATTACTTGGTCTCTTGGGGTGTCTCTTGGGGTCAGACCAAGCTAACTATATGATATTATAACTTAAAGGCTCCAAGCAGGGTGGTTTTTCGGCCTTAGATCCACTTTTTGAGAGTGAAAATACCGTTTTAAGAAATTTGAAAGCACTGCCGTAATCTTAAAAGCCTCTTTTTGGCCCCAAAAATATTGCTCTAAGGTATAAAATAGGCCATTATTTGTTCACATTAACAATTATTAAAGGTGGTTAACTTGGTCCGAGCCCAATCAATTCCCTTTTAAGCATGGACTGGTCAGGAAACGCGTGGTATATTTCAGACACTGGGCTCTCGTCCTGTTGTTACACCCGGAATAGGGAGGAATCAAACCAATGTTTTGTAATCGAATTCTCAGGGGCGATCCCCAGGGCAATAGATCCATCGGGCTTGGAATCGCCTGTATTCTGCTTGCCATTCTCTTTGCCGGTTGCGCGGCAACTCCCATGATCGGGGGACCCCTTGAGCAGAGAAAACTCAAGACCGGGACCTACGAAGGGGTCTACAGGGGAGGGCCTAACAAGGCCGTGGTGAGGGTAACCATCAAAGATAACCGGATCGCCCATATCGAACTGGTCGAACACTGGGAACTAATGGGGAAGGAAGCCGAAGCCCTCACCCTGAAAAGGATCATGGAACAGCAATCGACACGGGTCGATGCGGTAAGCGGCGCCACAAACAGCAGTCTGGTCATCATGAATGCGGTACAGCGGGCCGTTGAAAAGGCATATTCGGATTAGGAGGCTGTCTCGGATCTTGGCGTTCCTTGGGCTTGTGCTCAGAACCGGAGAAAAATGACCGACAAGATGGTCAGCAGGATACCCAGGATGCGTCCGCGGTGTCAGCCCTTAATCCGCCTGCCCTCTTCCGACAACAAATTTGCCTTTGAAATATTTTTTCCGGATTTGCCCGGCTTCTTCAATCCAGCGTTCAAGCCCAACATTCTTGATACGGCAAAGATTGTAGACTTTCATGTTATGAGGGTATCTTGCAGCATTGTCAGCCGTTGGGGCGAGAAAAGTGCACGGGAAATCATCGCAGTCACAGCACAACTCCACACCCTTGTCTTTTACACAATCTAAAGTTGCACACCCCTCCGGTGGGAGATGGTAATGCTTCCCATCCTGTTGGCGGCAACCCTTGCAGGGGATCTCTTGTTTAGGGATACCCAATTTGTCGTGAATCAATTTGGCAAAATCGCTTGTCAAATTGTCCTCGTAGATTTCGCAATTGAAGCAGTCCAATCCACATGGCGCTGTTAAGGCCTTCTTGTTTTTCATAGTTTCCCCTTTCAGTCATTTAAATGTATTTTCAAATAGGTCTTACTTCGCCTGGATCAGGTCAGGAATTCTGTTGCCGTGAGGGTGTAGATCCTGGCGGCGTCCACAAGTTTCACGATCTCCACCCACTCGTCCTTCTTGTGATTCAATGACGGATTGCCAGGTCCGCAGATGATAAAGGGCGCGTTCAGGGCCGGGGTGAAACGCGCTGCGTCCGTGAAGTATCCCACGCCCCTGTCCTTGGGCCGCTCTGCGGTGATTTCCTCTACCAGCCCATAGAACCTTTTCACAACAGGGTGCCCGGAAGATGTTTCGAGGGGTGGATTGTCCAGAATAACCCGGACAGATGCCCTGAAATCCTCAATTCCCGAGCGTTTTCCCACATCAGCGACAAGGTCTTCGATCCCTTGAAGAATCTCGGCGTGGTCCTGGCCCGGCACGGTCCGTTGGTCGATGGTGGCCACACATCGGGGCGGGATGGTGTTGGTCTTGGTCCCTGAGGAGATCGTGTTGATGCTCCGTGCAAAATCCCCCAACAGTGCATGGGATTCATAGGGCACTTCCAGTCTGTCGAGCTCGGAAAGGATGGGCACCATCATCATGAGGGCGTTTCTCCCGTCCCGGATGTTGGAGACGTGCGCCGCCATGCCGCGGGTGGTGATCTCCACCCAGAGCGCGCCCTTCTCAGCGATGAACACCCCGTTGTTACTGGGCTCGGGAATGAAAATGGCCTGGGCCGGTCTTAGGTCCCGGTTCTTCAGGATCTCCACGGCACCGAAATTGTCCGTTTCCTCTCCTGCTGTAAACGCCAGGATCAGGTCTCCCCTGAGCGGGACCTTTTCCGCGGCAAGCACCCTAACTGCAGCAAGGATGGCCGCATCCCCGCTTTTCATGTCCGTGGAGCCCCTGCCCCAGATCTTTCCTTCGGCAACCCGGCCCTCAAATGGCGGATAGAGCCAGTCGTCTTCCTCCGCCGGCACCACATCCAGGTGACCCGAATACACTAAAGCAGGCAACTCCCCGGTACCTTTGAGACGCGCCACCACGCTGCCCCGGTCGGGTGTGTGCTCCATGACATCCACCTCAAGCCCGGCCTGGCTGAGCATAGCTCCCACGTACCTGGCAATCTCCAGTTCATTTCCCGGGGGATTGACGCTCCGGAAGCGAATGAGTTCCGTGCAAATCCGTACCAGGTCGTCTTCATCAATACGTTTCAGAATTTCCCTGTATGCATACCCTGCCATTGAGGGTTCTCCTTTCCATGCGCAGCTCCCTGCTACAAAAGGGCTCTGCCCTTGTCGGAGGTCTTCTTTTTTCCAAGGGCGACCGTTTTCTAAAGGACCATTTTAATGGGCGGAGCCGCCTTCAGGTCCCCATAGATCTGATTTCTATGGCCTTCATTGTGAACCACGGTTTCAAGATTCAGGGAGACATATTTTCCCGTTTTGCTGGCGTTCGAAACCATGAGAGAATAGGCGGAATCGTCCATGGTGGTCTCAACGGCCTTTCGCATCAACGGTTCATCGGAACCGATCACCCTGAAAGACCATTTGCAGGGGTATTCAATGACCGGTTTTTCCATGGAATCCCCTTTTTTTGTGCAACAGAAACACTGGTGTGATAAAAACCCGGAGCTTTTGTAAAAAGTCTTCGAATCCCCTCCAAATTACCGTCGTAAAACCGGGGCTGTCAAGCATGCTTTGTCAACGACATGGTAACCGGCGGCGGTGCTTTTCCGCCGTCCGCTTGACCATTGGGTTATGCCCTATTCTTACTGATTAGTGCGATCAGGTTTCCCCGGTTTTGAGTTGCTTGCCGATATTCCAACACTTAGCGATTTCACCGCCCAGCGACCAGTATTTTTTACTGTTCATATCAAACAGCAACGGTTTTAATTTGGAAACGTCAACATTTTTGTCAGAGAGAACCGATTCGTCAGCATAAGTCTGAACAATTTCTCCGATGAAGACATCGTGGGTTGGAAAATCAATAATCCGGTCAAGCCGGCATTCCATGCACACCCTACATTGTTGTATCATAGGGGCAGTTTTCAATTCGCCGTAAAATACATTGAATAAAACTGCTTTGTCCGTCTTCTTTCCGCTCATGATTCCGCAATAGTCTGTTTCCACGACAAGGCTTTTAGAAGGAAGACAGACGCTGAAGGTTTTATTCTCCTTGATTCCGGCGTTTGTGTAGTGGACTTTTCCCATGCCCAGTGAGATATGAGTATAGGTCATAATGCCGATATGGGCAATGGTGATAAAATTGGGTTTTCCGCTGACCGTAGCTCCCACAAGTGTGGTGGGCGTAGGATACAGGGCATTAACAGCACCAAGTTTTTCTTTCATTATTTTCATCCTTTCTTTAAGTAATAATCGTTTATGCTGCCTAATCGCGGTGCTGACCGGCACCGGAAAAGGGGTCAAATCTACTCTTGACCCTTGCTTAATTCAAATTTCATGGCTTCAATGTTCTTTTTGACTCGCTTATCCTTTATCATGTCAAGTTTTATCCCTCTGTTAATAAAGCGAATCGTGCATCAAGGGTCAAGAGTAGATTTGACCCTTTTACTCTGAAGACCCAAAGCATTGGCGCCATATTTTTGGCTTGTTATGTGCCAGATAGCCTCAAACCATAACCTCAAGGGTTTCCTGCTGTCATGAAAGATCGTACCCGCAGTTATCGAACTCTGGTGCCTACATTTCTGGCATTGATAAAGCCGACGTTTCGTCATCCACACTTCACTATGTCCGCATCGGGGGCAGCGAACCCCATCAGGCCAACGAAGAGACGCGACATATCGCAGGCAGTCATCGTCGGTAACAAATCGCTCTTTAAATTCAATCAGTGTTTTCGGATAGTCCTCCATGGCCACATACTACATGTTGTGGCAGGTGGAGTCAAGTGCATACCCCCGTTTAGGTAATTCGCCACTTTATTGTCCTGCCATAGTGGCAATTCGCACATTAGTTTCCCATTAATCTTGAAGTACATTATAATGAAAGGGAAGAAGCCAATAAGAACCGGTATACCGAAAACACCAAGTCAAATTTTCAGCCACGGAGGATATATCATGTCTTTGCCTCTCAACTTTATAAATTTTTATCTACGGCATGAAAACAGACTGATACCCATGTCTTTTTTTGACCCCATTTCACTATAAAATTAAAAGCAAGAACGGTTCTTTCACCTAAGGATTTACAGTCGCTGGATCAGATAAACAAATACCGGCAGGCGGCTTTCCTCTTTTATTTTGTAAAACCGTGGCAAAAGTTCTCTTTTCTTGGGACTGTCCTTTAAGGGTGATAAATATATGGCACCTTTTGATTTTCTTTTTACATTGGCATGCTTTAAAAGGTGGGCCAGGGAACCATCGTGTTCGGGTGATAAACTGTCTCCTACGATAAAATTACCGGTGACTTCTATTCGATCAAAAGCAACATTGATTTCTATCATTTTTTCAAAGGCTTCTTTTACCTGTTCAGCTGTAATCGGTTTGCCGATCTGGGAGAGGGTTTTTGAATCAATGGATTCAAATCCAATATTAATATAAGTGTAAAAGGGCAATCGATTCAATTGTTCAAACAAAGCCTGCCCGGCTCCTAAGAACGATCCCACACTGCCAAAGAGATACAAAAATGGTTTTTGATCCATGCGCTTCCTGAACCCAAATACCTGATACGCCTCTTCTGCGGCAAAACAAACTAAATCCCCCCCTGCGGCAAGGGCATCATGATTGCCAAGGAAAAGAGAATGATAATTGACTAAATTGGCACCAAAATGATCTTTCAAAGCCCCAAGCTGTTCCTGGATATTGTCTTTTGATCTCTTTTGAAATTCTTGGTCTGTTTTAACACAGCAGAATTTACAATGATAAAGACATCCATCGGCAATGGTCAGCGGAATGATATCATAATCCACATGCCGTGTATCAGGCGGAAGCACTGAAACCCTGGTGCCGATAATCTTGTTCAACTGCTGAGAGCGTTCATAAAGAGTCTGGTCATCATTGGCCAGTATCCGTTCTATAAGATCCTTTGCGCGGAGGTACAATCCTTTTGAATTTGCCATATACAGGTTGGCAAACAATTGGGACCATTGTGCTAAGGCACTCATAACCACGGGATTGGAAAAATAGTTGATTTCCCATACCGGATTGCTGGTATATGGCAAACAGGGTAGATAATACTCCCCCATCCAGGAAATAATCCCATCATTGCCGCTTTTATCACCAACAGTATAATAAACCCAATCGTTTCCGGCCGTCCGCTTAAATTGCTCTGCCGGATGAGGCCAGTTGGATTTAAGTCCGCGAATTGATTTGATCTCACCGTTCAGGTTAAAGCAGAACTCAAAATCCGGAGTCTTGATTTCCGAATATTTACCAAACCGCAGTGGAAAAATTTGTTTGACTAATTTATCAGGGCCGTTTTTTTCAACACTGATCATTAAATGCTGCTGCTGCAAAAAATCCATTCTTTGTTTCATTTCATTATTAGTATAGTTTTTTTCCCATGCTCACTCTTTGCTCCACAGCATATCCATTGGCTATATAAAATCTCTGGACTGCCTCGTTTCCCTCCAGTAATCTTGCAGTTCTATATTCATCATAGATACCCCAAACTGCGTGCTGTAAAATTTGTTGCGGAGAATTCACATATTCCTTGCAGAGATAACGCTGCGCTAACCAGCGGCGGTTTAATTGCCAAAGTCTTACGGAAAGTTCAAAATGATATTGACTGCAACTACATTCAAATTGTCCCGGTGCTAGCCGTCTGAGTTTAGCGACTGGACACTTTCCTGTCATAATAAAATTGTGCATAGGTCACCCGCCCAGAATCATCAAAGGCTATCCCTTCGTTTTCGAGCAAAGTCCGCTTCATCTCAAGGCCTCCCTGGTAACCGCCAAGATGTCGGTCCGAACGGATGGCTCTATGACAAGGCACGATAAGGGGGAATGGGTTGTTCGCTAAGGCATTTCCTACGGCCCGCGCCCCATTCTTTTTCCCCAAATGTTCAGCAATGAGTTTATAAGTACTGATGCTCCGCCGTGGAATTCCGTGCTCTGCACGCAGAACACGCTGTTGAAAACCAGAACACAAGTTTAGCTGTGCAACATCAAGCGAAAAATCGATCTCCTCTCCTTCAAGAAGCTTTTTGATTGCAGAAGCTATGTCGTCGATCTCTGCACAGGAAGACGTCCGAGAATTCGGGAAAAGCTCGGACACTTGGTCTTCAGCTGATAACCCAGGCTTTGAGAGCAAGATCCGGATGATTATTGGTTTACCATGGACTACGGCCCAAATGACTACCACAGATTCAAATGGAGTTGGCTTTATTATTTTTTTATTCATGTGTCGAACGGGTGAGCTGTGGGGCCGGGAAACACTTACCCACGGCAATGAGAAATTGCACAAAATTGACAGCAACCAAGGCTTTGATAAAGGCCACGGTTTTTCCCGGTCCCGCACCAGCGAATTGTTAGCTGCATTTGGTTATTTATATTTAACCCACCATTGATTAGTATCTATTCTTCCGGACAAGTCTATTTTTTCACCAACCTCAGGTGTAATCAGAGTAATTGATTCTTTTTTGGAGAAGGCAATCAATCTTTCAATGGGTTCATGCCAAGGATGAAGAGCCATATCAAAGGTTGCCCAGTGTAAGGGAACCAGTAATTGCCCCCTGAGATCCAAATGCTGTTGTCCTGCTTCTTCGGGGGTCATATGAAGCGCATGCCAAGTGCCTCTGTCACTATATGCCCCAATTTTAAGGAATGTGACATTGAAAGGACCCAATCGTTCGCCAATATTCTTAAATCCATCAAAGTAGCCGGAATCACCACTAATAAAAATCCTCTTTTCCTTTCCGACAATCGACCAAGAACACCATAGTCGTTGATTTGCATCAAATAACCCGCGACTGGCATAATGAACGGCCGGTGTGGCATAAAACTTCAGAGAACCGGAAGAATAGGTTTCCCACCAATCCAACACAGTTATTTTAGCGGGATTTATCCCCCAATCCTCTAATAGTGTGCCAATGCCTAACGGTACGATAAAACGTTTGACCTTTTTTTTAACCGTAACAAGCGTAGATTCTTCCAGATGATCATAATGGTCATGGGTGATCAAAACAACATCGACGGCTGGAAGTTCCTCTGCTGTGACAGGAGACGGATGAAACCGCTTGGGACCAATCCATGAGAAAGGCGAGGCGCGTTCTTCCAGTACTGGATCAACCAAAATCAGTTGGTTTTCCATCGAAATTAAAATGCTGGAATGTCCTAACCAGGAAAAAGAAAATTGCCCTTCCTGATGATCATTCCATTGTTCAGGATGTAATCGATGAACGGGAAGGTTGATTAGTGGCTTCGGATCGATTCGCTTAGTGAAGATATAATCTTTCGTGACATTCCAGGTTTCTCGTGAAAACAGTTTGGCAGTGACCCCATTAGGATTGAGAAACTTACCACTTTTAAATTGAGGCGATGACTGAATTCGCGCTTCTCTTTCTTTTTGTGCCTCGGTCATTGGGGTACAACCTATAAATAGGATGATGATTAAACTACATAAAAGATAAGTACATGATCTCATCACTCATCACGGTACTGGCTTTAAGGGATTCATACACTCACCTATTTAAGGCAGCTAACGTGCTCTTCAGCGGGCGCGGCTTTTTGCGCTTCGCTGAAGAGATCGTTAGGCGGCAACATCATGATAATATAGCCTTTATTTCTGCC
>CAZFSF010000119.1:0-8506 GCA_964522045.1 uncultured Desulfobacteraceae bacterium | reverse complement strand
CCAGAAACGAGGAACAGAAAATGTCTCACGCAAAGCCGCAAAGAAAACCTACAGCTTATTCGCAACCCTAAAAATGCCATCCTTTATCAGAGAAGCCCCAGCCTCATCATTCATAGTTTTTTATCTTTGCTCCTTTGCGGCTTTGCGTGACCAACAAATTTTAGACTACTTCTACGTTTTTGTGAAGGATTCATTCACAAGCATCATTTTTCTCACCTTGCCGAGAGTAGTCCTGGGAATCTCCTCACAGAATACCCCATCTTTAGGGTCTTTTGCGATTCTGGGTAACCTGATGAAGGACCTTTTTGCAGAGGATAATCTCATTATCTTTTGTCTATTTGTCAACACAAATCATCAGCAGTTCCAATACCCGCTCAAGTTCACCATAGGTTTTTTCTCCGAAAAACAGATTACCTATCGGAATTTCCAGCTTGAAAAATTGGTCTATCGGAGATAGTCTGTGACATTTACAGGGTTGATAATTCTCATAAGGAGCAAATCATGACCGAACAGAAGGATCTCCGTCTGACTCAAACGGTCAAAGGCTCGGGGTGAGCCTCTAAACTGCCTCCAGGGGACCTGGACAAGGCACTTTGCGGACTTGAATTTCCCATAGATTCCAATGTGATTGTGGGTCTCGACCGGGCGGATGATGCAGGTGTTTATAAAGTGACTGATGATATCGCCATCATTCAGACCGTCGATTTCTTTACTCCTATTGTGGATGACCCTTACTGGTTTGGACAGATTGCAGCCGCCAATGCCCTCAGCGATGTCTATGCCATGGGCGGTGTCCCCAAGACAGCCATGAATCTCGTGGCCTTCCCTCTCAAGGAGATGGATATAGCGGTCCTCCGCCAGATCATACAGGGTGGACTGGATAAGATAAGGGAGGCCGATGTGGTCCTTATTGGGGGACACAGCGTGGAAGACAGCGAGCTGAAATATGGGTTGTCTGTCACTGGATTCATTCACCCTGACCGGATCCTCACCAAAGGGGGTCTCCAAGAGGGTGATCAGCTCATACTGACCAAACCCTTAGGGACCGGGATCATCAATACCGCTATCAAGGGGGGGCTTGCCTCAGAGGAAATAATTGACACGGTCACACGCCTCATGGCAACCCTTAACCGGGAAGCTGCAGATGTTATGAGTCTGTACCCGGTCCACGCCTGCACCGATATCACCGGTTTTGGACTGATCGGACATCTCGCAGAGATGATCGTGGATGCCGGCATCGGGATCAGGCTCAAAAGTGAAAGAATACCGATCATCCCTGAGGCCCTCAAATATGCCAGGATCGGGCTTGTACCGGCAGGTGCTTATAATAACAGGGAGTTCCGCGAATCCATAACGGAATTCGACCCTTCAGTGGATCGCTTGACTCAGGATGTCCTTTTTGATCCCCAGACATCAGGGGGGCTGCTCATCTGCGTTGACAGGGAAAAGGCCGATTCGTTGCTGCATGATCTGAAAAAGAAAGGGGTCGAAAAGGCGGCTGTTATCGGAGAGGTCATTTCAGGGCCAAGAGAAGTAATTATAGTCGATTAGATTAGAAATCTTGTCAAATAAAAAGTCCTAACAGATCCTTGGCAGCTGTTCTCCCGTGAGCATAGAGAGTATGCGCGTTCCACCTACCTTAGTCTTTAGAAGGACCCGTCCCGGACGTTGATCCGTAACTTCGCCGATTATCTTCGAATTTTTTCCGTATTTGTCTCTTTTCATTGCTTTGAGCACCGAATCGGCGTCCTGGGGTACAACGGCAATCAGACATTTGCCCTCATTGGCCAGATAGAGGGGATCAAGCCCCAAGATCTCTGAGGCAGCCATTACAGGCTTTGAAATAGGGAGAAAGTCTTCAAAGAGTTGGATGCCGACGCCCGATTGATCCGCAATCTCGTTCAGGGCTGTTGCAACCCCGCCACGAGTGGGATCTCTCAAGACATGAATTCGAGAACTGACCTTCAGGATAGATGAAACCAGAGAATTGAGAGGCGCACTGTCGCTTATTAGGCCGGTCTTGAAGTCAAGGCCCTCACGACTGGTAAGTATGGCAATTCCGTGGTCTCCTATGTCACCATTGATAAGGATTAGATCTCCCGGCCGTGCATTGTGGCTGCTCACATCAACACCTTTCGGCACTGATCCGATACCCGCTGTGTTTATGAAGATCTTATCCAGATTCCCCTTTGGCACCACCTTGGTATCTCCCGCAATCACCTTTACGCCGGCCTCTCGGGAGGCATAAGCAACCGAATCAACGATCTTGATAAGGTCTTCCATTGGGAGGCCTTCCTCAAGGAGAAGACCAAGGGTCAGATAAAGAGGGATCGCTCCCTGCATGGACAAATCGTTTACAGTGCCATGAACTGCGAGGCTTCCGATATCGCCGCCAGGAAAAAAGATAGGGTCCACCACGTAAGAATCTGTGGTCATTGCAAACCTGCTCCCTGACAGGTCTACCACGGCACTGTCATCCAACTTCCTCAGGATTTCGTTATCGAGACGACTGATTAAGATGTCATTGACCAACTCGTGGGAGGCCTCGCCCCCGCTCCCGTGATCAAGCGTGACCTGCTTTGTTATCATTTTCTTTCTGTCGGCCATTAGATTATTTTCATACTCATAATCATAATCGAACATCCTGTATCTTGCATCCAGCATCCAGTATCCCCGCCTAAAACCGGGATCTTCGACCAGCATCGCTTCACTACCTCTGCGGCTCAATAATTACCTTGATGCACTCGTTTTCAGTGGGGGCACAGACCGCCTGGAATCCGAGGTGAGCCTCGGACATCCCCAGCCTGTGGGTCACTGTTTCCAAAACATGAATACCCCCCTCCCTTATAAGTTTAAGGGCTGTCCGGCAGTCAAAGGGAGCGCCCGCGTAAGTGCTGGTTAGGGTTACCTCGGTTCTCCAGAACAGGTCATTTATGGTCGCTGGAAGGGTTGCGCCCTCAGCAGCGCCTGCAAAGAAGAGGACAGTCCCCCCTTTTTCCATTGCATTGAGGGCCAATGGAATAAATCCATCAAAACATATAATTACTAAGTCGGCCAGGCGACCGTCATTGGCCTGGCGAAGACGGTCCGGGATTTTGTCATCCGCGTGGAGGGCAAGGTCGGCCCCCATTTTCTCCGCCTTTTTGAGCCTGAAGGAGATAGTATCTGCCGCCACCACCAGCCCCGCTCCAAGGGCACGGGCAAGACCCACATGGAGCAACCCGGATATTCCGCTCCCCAATACAAGCACCGTCTGGCCTGGCCTTAGTCGCGCGTTTCTCTGACCTCTTAGAACACAGGCTAAGGGTTCCATAAAGGAGGCCTCCTCATAGGTGACTCCTTCAGGAATATGAAAAACACCGCGATCCACGTTGATGGCAGGGACTCTGACATATTCCGCAAATCCCCCGGGCTCGAAATGGGTCCCCTTAAGCAGGGTTTCGCAGACAGTATGGTGCCCGCTCAGACAATAATGGCAGGTATTACAAGGGACATGGTGTGTTGCGGCCACCCGGTCTCCAGCCTTGAATTTTTCCACCCCATCCCCCACTTCGACGACTTCTCCTGCCACCTCATGACCCAAGACAAGGGGCACCTTATCGCGCCTGTACCACTCCATCACATCACTACCGCATATACCGCTTGCAGCAACCTTCAAAAGAAGCTCGCCAGGCCCTATTTGAGGCGTCGGCATCTCTTCTAAGCGAACATCATTATTGCTGTAATACATTAAAACGCGCATTTCGGGTCACGGATTGCGAGTTGCAGGTTACGGGTTATACCCTTGGTCCGCGGTTGCCATTCAGTGGTTATTAGTCATTGGTCGGTGGAAGATCGACTTCGGACATCGGACATTGGACTTCGGACTATATTCAATCATAAATCGTCAATTCTAAGACGGATATTCGACTATAATGGTCTCTTCCCGCCCTGGTCCAACTGATATAACAGAGACGGGAACCCCTGTTATATCTTCAATGGCTTTAATATAGGCCCTGGCCTCTTCAGGTAACTGCTTCACCCCCCTTGCCCCTGAAATATTATCCTGCCAGCCGGGCAACTCCTCGTAGAGAGGTGTGCATGCAGCCATTCTCTTAAGACTCGCGGGTCTGTGATCGACCCGTTCGCCATCAATCTCATACCCCACACAGATCTTCAGGCTTTTAAGACCTGAGAGGACATCTAACTTGGTAATAGCAAGACTATCAAGACCGTTTAGCCGTGCAGAATCGCGCACCACTATTAGGTCAAGCCAGCCACAGCGCCGGCGTCTCCCGGTAGTAGCGCCAAATTCCTTTCCCTGCTCCTGGATGTAGTCGCCTGTTTCATCTTCAAGCTCTGTCACAAATGGCCCCGCCCCTACCCTCGTGGTATAGGCCTTGACAATGCCGACCACATGGTGAAGCTGGTTCGGCCCTACCCCTGCCCCCGAGCAGGCCGTGCCTGCGACCGGATTAGAAGAGGTGACATAGGGATAAGTCCCATGATCAATATCCAAGTGAGTGCCCTGGGCACCTTCAAACAAAATTCTCTTGTGGGCCTTCAAGGCCTGCTCCAATTCCACGGACACGTCAGTAATAAATGGACCCAACTTTTCTCCCATGGCAAGGTAGCTGTCCAATATCGGCTGTAGCTCTAAAGGTTCAGCACCCAAGAATTTTTCTAATAAGAAATTTTTTTCCTTCAGATTTGCCCTTACCTTCTCTTCCAAGGTCTCAGGCTCAGTAAGATCCACGGCCCTCACACCAGTCCTTGACACCTTGTCTTCGTAGCAGGGGCCAATACCGCGTCCCGTGGTCCCTAATTTGGCCTCCCCCTTGGCAACTTCCCTGGCCAGATCAATGGCCTTATGGTAAGGCATAATGATATGGGCTTTTTCACTTAATGAAAGCCTTTCCGGACTAACCAATATCCCGGTCTTTTCCAGACTTTCGATCTCTTCCATGAGGACTTCCGGATCAACGACAAGGCCGTTTCCAATGAGGCATTTCTTGTCTTCGTAAAGTATTCCCGAAGGGATAATATGGAAAATGAACTGTTTTCCGTCTACCACAAGTGTATGACCTGCATTATTTCCACCCTGAAATCTCACGACCAGATCCGACTTTGCCGTCAGAAGGTCTACCACCTTTCCCTTTCCTTCATCACCCCATTGGGTTCCAACCACTACGATATTGGACATATTTTTCTCCTTATGAATATAAAGGGCTTACACAAAAATGACCGATTTTTCTTGTCCCGCGTCGCAGGGCAAAGACCAATCAAAATCACCTTCATTTCGTCTGAAATTCGGCATAGTCCTCGGGTGTATCAATATCCCTGCCATCATATGGCCCTTCCGGCTCGATCAGGCAGACTTGATCACTGTATTTCTTAAACAGGGCCCTGGCGCCCACATCACCCCGCAGGATCAGCAGTTCCTTATACAATGCACGGCTGAAGATCATCGGGTGAGCTGGCCTATCCTTTCCCTTGATCGCGCCAATCGGCAAGCCGGACCGCAGGTATCGACAGAGCAAGAGATTGATTAAATCTCTTTGGATGAAGGGCATATCACCTAACAGGATCATCACATGATCGTGGGTATTCTCAATCTCTGACAGGCCGGCTATAATGGAAGAGCTGATGCCTCTCTTGAATTGCCGGTTTTCGATAATGCTCAGCCTTGGCTGGGGGGAAACAAGGTTGATGATCTTCTTGATCTCCGCTGCCTTATGTCCCAGAACCAATACCACCTTATCCAGCTCAGACGTTAAGGCCTCAACTAATACCCGCTCGATAAGTGTCTTTCCCCCGAGGGGTAGAAGTTGCTTTGTTTTGCCCATCCGTGTGGACGCGCCAGCGGCAAGGAGGATACCTGCAACCCTTTTTAGACGCTGGTTCATATCTGTCCTATTCAGCGCCCCCCCTCAAACCCCTTATCAAAAACCTTAAGGTTGATTTCCCTGAAACGGTCGGGGCTGACCTGAGCTATGGTTTCCTTTAGTTCGTCATGGCTGATGGGATCTTCCTGAAAGGCAGAAAAAAAGCCTAATAAGGCAAGATTTGTTGACATAGGGGCCGCCAATTTTGCCGCGATGTCCGAGGCCGGAATGGGGTGACACTCAATCCCGATCTTTTCGAGATACGGCCTTACCTCTTCTCGGGGGAAAGAGGTTTTTTGAGCATTTGCATACAGCTTCCCACCTTCAGCAAGGTAAGGGATGTTACGGTAGGCCTCGTTCTCCTCCAATGCGAGCAGGATATGGGCCGAACCGGCCCTGACCAGGCTCCCTTTTACATCTCCGATCCTGAGATGAGAGACAACGGATCCACCTCGCTGTGCCATTCCATGGGTCTCGGCAACCAAAATCTTAAGGCCTTTATTAACAGCAGACTGGGCCAGGAGCTTGGTCATGAAGAGTATCCCCTGGCCTCCCAAACCACTTAAAACAAAATTGATGTTTTCCATCGATGTTACTCGCTCTCCTTACGCCTCTATAATAGCGCCCTTGGGGCATATCTCTAAACAAACGCCACACTGGGCACAAAGTGTTTGATCAACTGCGGTTCGTCCCAGATCAGCGTCCTTATAAAGCGCCGGGCATTCAAACCGATCGTGGCAGAAATTACACTCCACGCAATCTTCCGTTACAACGATTTTCTTTTTCTGTGGAATGGCCTCTTCCCTGTAGGCGATGACGCAGGGATGCCGCGCGATAATAACGGCGACCCCGCCAGCCGGATCATTTGTATATTCAACAGCCCTTTTGATCAGTTTGTTCATTGCCTTTAGATCATAAGGATCCACTATCTCGATAAAATCGACGCCGCAACCGGCGACAACCCTTTCAAGGGGGATCGTCTTTCCCTTGCTCCCATCCGCACGGATCCCCAATCCCGGAGTAGGTTGCATCCCCGTCATTGCGGTGATCTGGTTATCCAGGATAACCAAGATAAATCGCGCCCCATTATAAACCGCGTTTAACAACCCGGAGGTACCTGAATGATAAAAAGTGGAATCCCCGATGGTAGCCACAATCGGCTGCTCAACTTGATCCTGGGCAAAAGAGTGGTAGAACCCTGAGGCCATGGTTATGCCGGCCCCCATGTCCAAACAGGTGTCAACCCCCCCTAAGTTTATCCCTAAGGTATAACAGCCGATGTCAGAGGTGAATATCGCCTTTGGCCTGGCCTTTCTGATAGCAAAAAAAGATGCCCTGTGGGGGCACCCGGGGCAGAGGGTGGGTTTACGTATGGGGAGTTCAAGGCCCTTCACCAGTTCAATGGCACTCTGGTACTCGTCACCGCTCAGGCCTTTCATCTGTAGTTCTGCAAGAGTTTTATTGATGACGCCATAGACCACCTCGGGCACCAATTCACCTTCCGATGGGACATGACCTGAAAACCTGCCCAAGACCTTTTCGCTGTCTCTCAGGAAATATTCTATCAACGTATCTGTCTCTTCGATGACAAGCACCTTTTCACAGGCAGACATGAACTCATCAGCTAAACCCTCCGGAAACGGGTGGGGCGCACACATTTTCAGGACCGGGATATCCTTCCGGTCTTCATCCGACAATATGTCCCACACAACCGAATAAGGCACGCCGCCCGCCAAAATACCTAAAGGGTACTTTTTCCCTAACTTCAGATCGTGAAAATTGAACGGATCGAGCTTTTCGAACCTGCGCCCGATTTCCTTTAATTTTCGATTAAGTTCACCATGGAGAATAAAACGAAATCGGGGCGTAGCCGCCCATCGGCCCGGATTCCTTTCAAAGGATGCCTTCTGGTCATTGTTTTTAAGCCCCCCCCATGTCAAGTTCTCCCTGGCATGACACACCCGAATGGCAGGCCGCAAGATGACCGGCACCTGAAATTCTTCAGAAAGATCAAGGGCAACTCCCACCATCTGCCTTGCCTCTTCAGGACTGGAGGGGTCTAACACCGGGACCTTGGCAAAGCGGGCCATCAACCGGGTGTCCTGTTCGGTCTGAGAGGAATGGGGACCCGGGTCATCACAAGAGATAATAACAAACCCTCCCTTGGTCCCGATATAAGCTGCGCTCATAAGTGAGTCAGCCGCCACATTCAGCCCCACCTGCTTCATGCAGCATGCCGCCCTCTTCCCTGAAACGGCGGCGGCAAAGGCGTTATCAAAGGCCACCTTCTCGTTGGTAGACCATTCCACATAGGTGTTGAGGCTTGCGGATTTGATCAGTCGAACCACCTCGGGCAGGATCTCTGAACTCGGCGTTCCCGGGTAGGAGGTCACCACCTGACATCCGGCCTCAAGCAGGCCCAAGGCGATGGCGCCGTTTCCCAAAAAAATCTCTTTTTGCATCATGACTATTGTTTCGTCTCCTGTTTGGATTGTTCGATCAGTCGAGCATTTAAGGGCATCCCAAAACGACCTCCCATAAATCAGGCGAAAGGGTAGTCGTTCCGGGCCATAAAGTCAAGCAGGGAGATTAACGATTCTTGCACTGTTCCGCGTATTGACATAAGGGCCTTGATGTCCTAA
>CAZFSF010000118.1:0-8507 GCA_964522045.1 uncultured Desulfobacteraceae bacterium | reverse complement strand
AATTAGTATTGCAAATTCCTTAATCCGCAATCCGCAATCTGTAATCCAAAATCGTTCCCTAACCAGTCAGACAAATATCAATCAAAGACATAGTTTGCTCTTCACTGAATCCCATGATATCCAGGGCCCCGCTTCTGCAGGAGGATGAGCATAGTCCGCACCCTTTGCAGAGGGCATTATTGATTACAGCCACCCCCTCCTTCAGATCCAACTCTATGGCATTAAAGGCGCAGACCTCCTGACAAACCCCGCAGCCGGTGCACTTTTGCCTGTTCACCTCACAGATCGCGCCACCTGCCAGCATTTCATCCCTTGACAGTATGGTCATGGCCCGTGAGGCCGCAGCCTCAGCCTGTGCAATGCTTTCATCAATAAACTTGGGACTGTGTGCAAGACCCGCCATGAAGATGCCATCTGTGGCAAAATCCACAGGGCGAAGTTTCATATGGGCCTCCATAAAAAAACCGTCCTCATTTAAAGGCACCTTGAGCATTTGGGACAATTCCCTGCTGCCCGCCGGGGGGATCGTGGCCACGCCAAGGGCCAACATGTCGGCATCTAATACCAGGCGTTGTCCCAGTACAGGTTCTGTTATAAGAACCCTTAGAACAGATCTGCCGTTTTCCTCAACCGCCTCCACTTCAGGTCTATCGTCAGGATCATAACGGATAAAGATCACCCCCTGGTCCGCCGCTTCCCGGTAGTAATCCTCCCTGAACCCATAGGTCCTCATGTCTCGATAAAGGATATAAATCTCCATATCCGGGTTTATTTTTTTCAGGGCCAGGGCATCCTTTATGGCCTGAGAACAGCATACCCTGCTGCAGTATGGCCGATCCTTATCCCTCGAGCCCACACACTGTATCATAACAAATGTATTACAGTTTCTTATCCTTTCACTTCCTCTTTTTACTTCACCTTCCAATTCAAGCAGGGTCAGGACACGCGAATCTTCCTGATAAAGATACTCCGCAGGCCTGAATTCCCCGGCCCCGGTGGCTACAATGGTGACACCGTGGTTGATCTCCTTCAGTATATTACCCTTTCCAACGCATATTTTGCTAAAAAAATTACCCACGTACCCGGAAAAATCGACCAGTTCGGCCTCAGTATAAACCTGGATTAGGAGGTTGGAATAAACTTCTCTGATGAGGTCCTGAACATAGGCCCGAACATCATCCCCTTCAATGGAATAACGGATACGTCTGCCCATGCCCCCAAGCTCCGCTCCCCTTTCAACCAGGAACACCTCGACCCCCTGACGGGCCAGGGCCAGGGCGCTCACCATGCCGGAGATACCCCCGCCGATCACCAAAGCCGTTCCGGTGACCGCATAAGACAACTGAGGCAGGGATTCGAGGAGCCCTGCCTTGGAAACAGCCATTCTCACGAGATCCTCTGCCTTCCGGGTGGCCCTCTTTTTCTCACCCATATGGACCCAGGAACAGTGTTCCCTGATATTGGTCATCTCAAACAGATACGGGTTCAGGCCCGCCTGTCTGAGGACGTCCTGGAAGAGAGGCTCATGGGTCCTCGGCGTGCACGCGGCAACCACTAACCTGTTGATCCCTTTTTCCTTGATGGTTTCTACCATGTGGGAAATGGAATCAATAGAACAGGCAAATGTGTCCTCTTCAACATGGATCACCCCGGGCAATGTTTTCGCATATTCAACAACCCCTGCCGCATCCACCACCTTGACGATATTGGTACCGCAGTCACAGACAAAGACACCAACTCTCGGCGGTTCTCCACTAACATCCCGCTCGGGCGGGTATGACTTCTCCGAAATTAAGGTCCCTCTCTCTTCAGAAAGAAGCTGTGAAGCGAGTGATGCAGCCCCGCTTGCCATGGTGACCGAGTCCGGGATATCCATAGGGGCCCGAAACGCCCCGCAGGCATAAATACCAGGCCGTGAGGTCTCAACAGGGGAAAAACCGGTTCTCTTACAGAATCCGCACTGATTTGTATTGACACAGAGTTTATCTGCCAACTCTCTGTTGCTGTCAGGCGAGGAGAGGCCAACGGAAAGTACGACAAGATCGAATTCCTCATCCTTTACTTCAGTGCCGTTGAGACGATACCTGAGCACCACGTTTCCTGTTTCGGGCTGCTCTCCTAAAACCGAGGTCTTGCTCCAGATAAACCGGACCCCCGGGGTATTCTGAGCCCTTTCATAATAGCGCTCGAACCCCTTTCCATAGGCCCGGATATCATTATGCAGGATTAAGGCATTGAGCTCAGGGATATGTTCCTTGGACAGGATTACCTGCTTCATGGCATACATACAGCAGACCGCTGAACAGTAGGTATTGCCTGTATTCGTATCTCGTGATCCGACGCATTGGATCCAGGCTATCTTCTCAGGCGTTTTCCCGTCGGATGGCCTGCGCAATACCCCCCGATTGGGCCCCGAGGCGCTCAACAGACGTTCTAATTCGAGGCTGGTAACCACATTACTCAGCCTTGGATAACCGTACTGGCTCTGCAATTGGGGATCGAATGGCTCGTAACCAGGGGAGAGAATTACACTGCCGACCTCAATTTTCAACTTCTCTTCGTGGTGATGAAAGTCTATCGCCTTATTCTTACATGCCGGGACACAGATCTGACACTCTGTCCTCAACAGGTAAAGGCAGTGTGAGAGATCTATTGCAGATACCGCAGGCACTGCCTGGGGAAAGGCAAGATGGATAGCCTTTAATGTTGACAGGTTTTCATTATAGGCATCGAGGACGTTTATCGGGCAATACTCGGCGCATGTTCCGCATCCGGTACATTTTGCCGGATCAACATATTTTGGCTTTTGAAGCAGGGTTACCTCAAAATTCCCTGCCTCGCCCTCAATGCCGTCAACCTGGGTGTCGGTTATAATCGATATATTGGGGTTTGTGGCGCATTCAATGAACTTGGGAGAGAGGATACACATGGAGCAGTCATTGGTGGGAAAGGTCTTATCCAGTTGGGACATCCTGCCGCCAATGGCCGGACCCTTTTCAACGAGATAGACCTTAAAGCCCGAGTTTGCAGTATCTAACGCGGCCTGTATCCCACTCACCCCGCCGCCCACTACCATAACCGCACCCACTTTGCCCGGGGTCAGGATTGGGGCCTCATTGATTTTTACATCAGCGGTTACCATTTACAAACTACCTGTAAGTCGCATAGCCACAAGGTTAACGAAAAAATGTTAAAATAATAAGTAAAGAACGTCAGTTATAGCCTTCTATTTCTTTAGACAAGATATACAGGACCAACCTTTCTTATCTTGTTCATCCTGTTCATCCTGTCAAAGTCCTTTACCGCTATTACAGAGCCTCTTGAACAATCTCGGAAATATCCCTCACTTCAAGGAGATCCTCCTTATCAGTGTTCAATACACTGTCCCTGAAATTAAGGAGGCAGTATGGGCAGGCAGTAGCCAAAACATCTGCCCCCAATGAAATGGCCTGATCAACTAAGATATCTGAAAACCGCTCACCCTTCTTAGTTTCCATCCATATCCTCCCCCCCCCGCCGCCGCAGCAGAGGCTGTTCTCACGAGAATCAACCTCGTCCATCAGTTCCAGACCGGGAATGTTTCTCAGGACCTCTCGTGGTTCATCATATATCCCGTTATGACGCCCGAGATAACAGGGATCATGATAAATCACCCTTTTCTTGAATTCCTTATTGAAGTTAAGTCTACCTTCGTCAATGAGTTTTGCCAGATACTGTGTGAAGTGAATGACCTTATAGTTTCCCCCAAGACCGGGATACTCGTCCTTAAACGTAGTATAGCAGTGCGGCGAACTGACAACGATTTCCTTTACGCCGCTCTCGTTAAAGGCATTAATATTGCCCTTTGCCAGGGTTTCAAACAGGTCGTTGTTGCCTGCCTTGCGAATGCTCTCGCCACAACAGTTTTCCTTAGCGCCTAAAATGCCAAAATTGGCCCCTGTATTTTGGAGTATCTCAGATGTGGCCCGGGCAATGCTTCTGAGCTTGGGATCATAGGCAGGGACACAACAGGGAAAGTAGAGTAGATTCATATCCCGGTTGAAGGTCCTGATATCCATATCCCGAACCCAGTCAGAACGCTTCTCCCGTTTCTCTCCCCATGGATTCCCATTTCCACTCAAACTGCCCATGACATTTCTGAGGCTTGATTGCGCCATACTGTACTGGTATTCCAGCACGATGGCCCGAATTGCCCGCATAATATCTGTGATGGAAACACCCCGTGGACATCGACTGACACACATGTTGCAGGTCGAGCACAACCACCATTCCTCATCATCTATGTCGGCCAGACCAAACTTAGCCTGACAAATCATCTTGTGTGGGATAAACGACCTGACATTATTCCAAGGACAACTGACAGTGCAAAGCCCGCACTGAAAACAGAGCTTGAATGCTTCACCACCGGCATCCCTTATCATATCTGATGCCTCTTTTAATGGCGCTACTGCTTCCACATAAAACCCTTTAGATTGATGATTGTTCTTGGTTTTAGTTGTTTTTACCGCTAAACTAAATTCAACTCCGCCGTTCAATCCTTCCCTTGCGCCTCCTTCAATGCATATACCTTCCCCCATCCACTACCAGGGTTTGTCCCGTGATAAAATCACTTTCTGGGGATGCTAAAAAAAGAGCAGCTCCAGTGATGTCTTCAGGCGTTCCCACGCGCTTGAGGGGAGTTTTGGATGTGTCATATTGCTCCACATCCGTCAGGGAACGGCTGGCTTCAGTGTCCGTAAACCCGGGGGCAACGGCATTGATGCAAATGTTGTAGGGACCTAATTCAACGGCTAAGGCCCGGGTCAGAGCCAGAACACCACCTTTGGAGGATACATAATGGACAAACCCATGGGAACCGGTAAACGCCGTTTCGGAACAGAGGTTCACGATTTTTCCGTACTCCTGCTGTTTCATGAGGGGAAACACGGCACGCGTAGATAGAAAGGCGCCTTTGACGTTCACCCCCATGACCCGATCCCATTCGTCCACGGGAATTTCATCGAATGGTTTTCGTACAAGCCCGTCATAGATGGCGGCATTGTTGATAAGGATATGGATTCCACCAAATGCCTCGACTGCTGCTTCCGCCATGGCCCGGGTGTCCGACTCGCTGGTCACATCACCCTCGAAGAATTGCGCATCACCGCCCGTTTCTTTGATCAACGCGACAGTTTCTTTCATGTCTTCCAGGTCTTTATCACGGAGCACGATATTCATAACCATGATTTGCGCCCCTTCCTGTGCCAACCGAAGCGCAAAGGCGCGGCCCAATCCTCTAGCCCCGCCGGTCACGATGGCTACTCTATCCTTCAACCGCATGTTGACACTCCTTTCTTGCGCATGGCGCATGGCGTTTTTCCGCTATGCGCTGTATTCTTTGCTCTATGCGCTATGCGTTTTCAGTATTCCGGCATCCGCAAACCAAAGTCCTTGGCGATCACCTGGTAACAGTTGTAGCTGGATCCCCGTCCAATGGCCGGACCACCTGCCACCCCCGAGGAACACATATACAGACCGTCGATAAATGTCTTGATGCCTCCCGGCAGTCCCCTGAAACGTCCGCTCTGAGAGCCGCCGCAGTTGCCCTCGGACCAGCCCCCTTCTCTCATATCTAAGTGGGTATCCTGTATATCGATGGGTGTCGCAATACGCTCTCCGATGAAGTTGTCCTTGGTCATGTTGGGCGCATATTTCTGCCATTGTGCAATCATGGAGTCGTAAAATTCATCATGCAACTGCCGCCATTCCTTCCTGGAGAAAATTCGAGCAGGAGCGGTGAATTCCTCTATATGTAGGCTATGTTTTCCTTCCGGTACGCGCGTTGGATCCCAGATACTGTCAGGGGCCGTCAAACAGAAAAATTTGGAGGGCATACCCAGCAGGAAGATTTCATGTACATATTTGTCTTCCATAAACGCCAGGTCGTTGGGTGCCCAATAGGTCCGCGGCGTGTTATTTACATCAGGGTTGTCCTTTGCCGCCTTATATTGGGGCAGTTCATGTACGCCCACGGTTCCCCAGAAAAGCTGCGCGCGATCAAAGAAATACGTATCCACCTTGCGCTTCATCTGGGTGCTTAGATAATCTTCTCCAATCATGCGAAGGAAAAGCTGAGGCGTGGCATTATCAGATACCACCATTTGCTTAGCCTCGATCTCGCTCCCGTCCAATAACTTGATGCCTTTAGCCTTACCATTTTCAATAAGCACTTTATCCACTTCAGAATTGATGAAGTATTCAACTCCCAGTTTCTTTCCTGCGGAAACCAGTGAGTCCGTAATTGACTGTGTTCCACCTTTAGCAATGGCCGCCGTCTCCCATCCGAGGACCAGGTGGAGGGTCGCAAAGATATACATAATACCAGGTACATCATCCGCATAAATGCCGGAGGAGGTGAGAAACCCTCTCAGAGTCAAAATCCTGAGTTCCGGGCTCTCGAAGAAATAGTGTGCGACTTCCTTAGCAGTCATGAATTGCATGGATGGATCAATCCCGCTTTCAGGGTTGCTCATCAGCTCTTCGATGGCATCAGGGACCCCATAGGGGGTTGCCACCGAGTACCTGTGCTTAGCAAATGCCGGTCGGATTATTTCTTTGTATTTTTCCGTCCAATAAAGATATGCCTCTGCGTCGGGTTTGGAAAACCTGGAGATCTGCTCATAGGTCTTTTTCACATTTTCTTCGCTATACTGTGTTTCCCCAGTTTGTGGGTCCACGACCGGAAAACCGGCATAAGCTACATAGGAAGTTCCATCATCAAAGATTGCTGCTTCATTTGTATCGGGAAAGACATACTCTAATCCCTCATCGCGAAGATTGAATTCCTTATACGCGGGATGGCCATAATAGCGCGTAAAATGGGCGCAGAAATTGCCCCGAAACCCGGGTGCCGGCGTGTCATCATAGGATACTGCACCGCCGCCGAGATGATCTAATCGTTCAAAAACCCCTACTGACAAACCGGCTTTGGCCAGATAAGGGGCAATGGTTGTACCGTGATGTCCACCGCCGATCACCACTGCATCGTAAGATTTGTCCGCCATTCTATCTACCTCCTGTTTGTTTAAGATGGTTGAGTCCGCCACACTTAAGGCGGGTAAAAACTGCCTCTGATGAAACTAACAAAAACTATCTGAGGGCCTGGAAAACAGCCGCCAGTTTTTCCGCCTGTTCATCCGGGGAACCTTCAAAGAACTGGCAATCCCTTCCCATATCAGGGGGTGAAGAAAGCCCTGCGATCCCCATTTTCTGAAGCGCCTCCCTATTTACAGCAAGATCCTCGGCGCTCCATGAGGGAATAGAACGTGCACCTCTCATCATTTTTAACATTTTGGTCCTGGAAATATATCTCAGTTCGCCCACCTCGTTGCTCACCGTTACCAGTGCAGGCATCTTGGCTTTTACCCGTTCATATCCTACGGGAATGCTCTTTTTGACCACCACGCTCCCATCCTCTACACTAATGCCCCGGGCCAGATTGATGCAGGGAAGCGCTAACATTTCAGCGAGAATCAGGCCCACCTGGCCGGAATCCCAGTCCCCGGCCTGCCTTCCGGTCAAAATTAGATCATATTCGCCGATCTTCCGGATGGCGCCGGCTAAGGCAGCGGCTGTGGAATGGCTGTCAAGCTTTTCAAAAACGTCGTCTTCCACAAGGATCAATTCATCCGCACCGGCGGCTAAGGTCTTTCGCAATACCGTGTCCGAGACCTTTTTGCCCATACTCAAGACCGTGATTTTCGCGTCCATCTCTTCCGTTATCCGAATGGCCGCCTCCAAGGCATTTTCGTCAAATGGGCTAATGACCTGGGGCGCATCAACGATCACCTCCATTTTTTCGACATCCACGCTGACATCCGAGAGCGGCGCTTCCGGATCGGGAATCTCTTTGGCGCAGACTATTATTCGTAGCTCTTTCATGACAACTCCTCCAATTTTTCTATAAGAGCAGGTATGATCTCTTCATAATCTTCAACAACGCCATAATCCGCAACCTTGAATATGTTGCAACCGGGATCCGTGTTGATGGCGATGATCTTTTTGGCGTGAACCATACCCACGAGGTGCTGAATGGCCCCCGATATCCCCACTGCCACATAGATGTCCGGAGCGATGATCGTTCCGGTCAGCCCCACCTGATGGTCCGAAGAGATCCAGCCTTTGTCCACGGCCACCCGGCTGCATCCGATCATCACGCTTCCAAATGATTTGTTTAAGGCCTCCGCTAATTCCTCAAGCAGCTCAAATCCATCCTCTTCGCCAAGACCCGCGCCGCCGGATACAACCACGTCCGCCTTGTCCAGAGCAACGATCTCCTCCTTGACAATTTCGAGGGATTCCACCTTAATCATGGATTCATCAATTTGGGGAACCATCTCCACAATCTCCCCTTTCCCATCAGCCCTCTCGGGAGGTTCAAAAATTTTCCCCCTCACCGTCGCTAATTGCGGCTCGCCCGCGCACTTGAAAACCGAAATGGCATTTCCGCCTGAAACCGGCTTGGTCCG
>CAZFSF010000117.1:0-8515 GCA_964522045.1 uncultured Desulfobacteraceae bacterium | reverse complement strand
GTAATGTCTCCCCCAAGACCATTATCAACTGGATTGAATCCGGCCATATCACGGCTTATAAGACCGTCGGGGGGCATCGCCGCATAAAACAATCAGACCTTGTCGCCTTTATGACCAAACAGGGAATTCCCATTCCCGAGGATACGCCTGTTGAAGGGCGCACAAGGATCCTTGTGGTTGACGATGACCCCATCATTGTGGAGACCATTGTGCAATCCCTCGAAGAGGATGAGCATGACTACGAGGTCATCTCTGCCTCTGACGGCTTTGAGGCCGGGATACAGGTGAGTCATTTCAAGCCCCACCTCCTGATTCTGGATATCATGATGCCGGATATTAAGGGATATGAGGTATGCCAGAAGATCAAGGGCGACGAGGAAACAAAGGATATAAAGATTATTGTCCTCTCAGCCTACTTGGACGAAGAGAAATTCAAGAAGATGAAGGAGCATGGAGCTGACGTCTGTTTTTCCAAACCCTTGCCACTCCCCCAGCTAAAGGAGGAAGTGGCCCGACTGCTGGGAGGAATAGAATGAAACTGAAAGAATCTTTGGATAAGAAAAAATTTATTGTCACCTCTGAGATACAGGCGCCCATTGATGAAGAACCGGAGGCTCTCATAAAGCGCTTGGAGCTGATCCGTGGGCGAGTGGACGGGGTTGCTGTCCCGGAGTTGGAGGTTGAGGGTGTTGTCGGGGATAGTATCAAGGCCTGCGATCTCCTGAAGCAAAACCGCTTTGAGTCCATTTACCAGACTACCACCCGGGATAAAAACCGGCCCCAGTTGCAAAAAGATCTCCTCCTTGCCCACGAAGCGGGTGTTGAAAATCTACTCGTTTTTACGGAGGACTACCGGATCACCGGTGACAGCCTTCAGGAAATGATGTTTTTTCATGTGGATGCGGGAAAACTCTCATCTGTCTTAGAGCACATGCAGGAAGGCTATACTGTTGATGGCGAAGAACTCCCGTCTAAGGCGGAATTCGTATTGGGATCCGGTGTTGAATCGGGATGGGGAAAAAACGTTCCGGATCTTGAGATGAAAGAGATGGAGGAGATGACAAAGATCGGGACCGGTTATTTCCTCACAACGCCCGTATTTGACCTGGCCCTGTTTGAGAAATTCGTTAAAAAGGCCAAAACGTTTGGGACCCCTGTCATTGCAGAGGTGATGATATTGAGGACCGCCGGCATGGGCCAGTTCCTGAACCGTCATTTCAAGTCAGGCCTGGTCCCTGAGTGGATGATCAAAAAACTGGCCAAGGCCCCGGACAAGCAAAAGGCCAGCATCGAAATCTTTGCCGATACCGTGAAGGGTCTCAAGGACCTCTGCCAGGGCATACACATCATCACCATCGGTGGTGAAGAAAAGCTGAGACACTATTTAGATGCGGCTAAGCTGAGGTAATCAAGGAGACAATCCGTTGGAAGACATATCTCTGGCAATCAACGGGAAGAGGGTTAGCTGCCCTTCCGGAACAAGTATCTTGGAGGCGGCTGAGCGCAACGGAATAAAGATCCCCAAGCTCTGCTATCATCCTGACCTCGAGCCCTTTGGGGCCTGCCGCCTTTGCCTCGTTGAAGATGAAAAGAGCGGGCGTGTCATGGCATCATGCGTCACGCCTGCTGCCCCTAACATGGAGATCGTGACAGACTCTCCCCGCGTCATCAGGCACAGGAAAAATATCGTTCGTATGATGATCGCTGAACACCCCGAGTCCTGTATCGTCTGCAGCAAAGGAAACCGATGCCAGTTGAGACAGATTGCCGCCCAAATGGGTATCGGTGAAACAGATCTTTATCCCATGCCCAACTACAAGCAGTTGGAGGTGGAAAACCCGTTCATTGTCAGGGACTTGAGCAAATGCATTTTGTGCGGGAAATGTATTCGTGCCGACCATGAGCTGGTGGTTGTGGGGGCGATTGATTATAATCTGAGGGGGTTTAAATCGCGGCCTGCAACCCTTCACGACGTGGCTCTGGAACATTCCAATTGTACCTTCTGCGGCACCTGTGTATCCATTTGCCCCACCGGTGCCTTAGCCGTAAGAGACACAAGATATGTGGGGACCCCGGAGCGAGAGGAATATACCACTTGCGGGTTCTGCGGGGTGGGCTGTTCCCTGCTCATGGGCGTTTTCGATGACAGGGTCGTAGAGACCAACCCGGGCAGTGTCCACGGTTCTGTGAACGGGGCCACCCTTTGCGTCCGCGGGCATTTTGCACATGATTTCCTTAATGCCCGGGCGCGTCTGACCCAGCCCATGATCAGGAAGGGCGATCAATTAGAGTCCGTGTCATGGGATGAGGCCCTGAGTACCATCGCCAAGAGGCTCGGGGATATCAAAAAAAATGACGGACCACAAAGCATCGGTCTGTTTGGGTCATCAAAATGCACAAATGAGGAGAACTATCTATTCCAGAAAATAGCCAGGGCGATCTTGGGCACCAACAATGTGGATAACGGGGGATACTTAGCCGGGAGATCGGCCCTTCGTGTGATCCATGAGAGGACTGACGGCGGGTGCCGCATAAATCCCATAGAAAACCTTGATGGGGCGGAATCCATCCTTGTACTCGGTGCCAATCCGGCCCAGTCAGCCCCTGTATTGAGCTATGCGATCAAGAGGGCCGCAAGAGGCGGGACTTCCTTGATCGTGGTGGACCCGCGAAAAACCGATCTGACCCCCCTTTCATCCCTCTATGTACCCATATCCCCCAATAAGGACTGCGAATGGATCAACTCCCTCGCTGCCATTTTGTGGAAGAAGTTTGGACATGACACGGCATTTATAGAACGGTTCACCGAAGGGTTTGGTCCTTATAGCGATGCCCTTTCATCCTTTAATCCTGAAAGGCTCTGCCTGTCTACCGGGACAGATATGGCTTCCCTGGAGCGTGCAGCAAAACTGTTGAAGGGGAAAAAGATCGCGCTAATTGTAGGACACGGAATCACCCAACAGAGAAGTGGGGCACGAACCATGGAAGCCCTGCTCAATCTCTCCCTGATGACAGGGAGTATGGGGAGCCAGGCCGGCGGGCTTTACGTCATTGCCAAAGAAAGCAATGAGGTGGGAGCCTGGGATATGGGAACCGTCCCGAATGCCCTCCCGGGCCGCCAGCCGCTGGGTAATGCGGAGGCCCGAAAAGAGTGGGAGCAGTCCTGGAAAGTGAAGATATCTCCTGATCAGGGCCTCGATTTGATTCGAATGATCGAGGAAAGCGAAAAGGGGAATCTCAAGGCCCTATATATTATGGGCGAAAACCCCATTCGCAGCCTTCCCCAAGGTGATCGCGTGATGCAGGCCATGGAAAAGCTGGATTTCTTAGTGGTCCAGGACATCCTCCACAACGAAACCACCCGGATTGCAGATGTGGTTCTGCCGGGTGCGGCCTTCTGTGAAAAAGATGGTTCTTTTACCAATATGGAGGGACGTATACAATGCTTTAGCCAGGTGGTACCTGCCCCGGGCGAGAGCAAACCTGACTGGGAAATCCTGGATTTACTTGCCACCAGGATGGGGCATGAGAAACGTTATGGTTCCTTAGACAAAATAAGGGCTGAAATGACCCGTTCCATAGCCCTGTACGCAGACCTGAAGGAGAACACGGGTACAGGTTTCAGTTGGATCAGAGAAACGAGCAAACGGAGGGTTTTCAGTCCCAATGGAGAGGGGACCATGATCCCCTTTTCATCCCTGCGGCCAATGGAAACCGAGGTCGCTGACGATGAGTATCCCTTTACGGCGATCTTAGGGTCACAGCGTTTTCATTTGGGAAGCGGGACCCGTACCGCGAATTCTGAACGGATCCGGGGTTTTGGTTTGAAAGGTGAGGTGGAATTCTCCCCGGAAGATGGGGCTATGATGAACCTGCAGAACGGCGATACGGTTCAGTTGCAATCCCCGGAAGGGGCCCTGACCAGAGAAATCCGCTTAGAAAAGGGACTAAGACCGGGACTGGTCTTTGTACCCACAGCGTTTCATGGAAATGACGCCACAAACCTGCTCGGTTTGACCCCGTTTGAAAATACCCAATCCCAGGGTTTCAAGATGTGCCAGGTAAAGGTCCGAAAAATGCAGGGCCCGAAAGGAAGAGAAGCATAAGCAAAAACGACGAAATCTGCAATCTGAATTCTGAGGTCTGAAATCCACCAGGGAGGGTGGTACTATGAAGCCAGAAGAAATCGACTGGGGTCGACTCTCATCCATCATAGAAAAGCACAAGACTGAGCAGTGGGCACTCATCCCCATGCTCCAGGATATTCAGGAAACATTGGGATTCATTCCGCCGGAATCCATAGAAACCATTGCGGAAGCCCTGAAATTGTCTCCTGCCCAGGTCCAGGGCGTCATCACCTTTTACGCTGGATTTACCCTGAAACCCAAGGGCAAATATGTGGTCAGGGTCTGCCGGGGTACCGCCTGCCACGTGAAAGGGGGACGAAGCATCCTTAGATTGATGAAAAAGGAACTGGGACTTGAAGAGGACGAAACAAGTCCCGATTACCAGTTCACCCTTGAGACTGTGGCCTGCTTGGGTGCCTGCTTCCTGGCCCCCACCATGATGGTGAATCGTACATATTACGGCAGACTTTCCCCCACCAAGGTCAGCAGTGTGCTGGCCCAGTTCAAGAAACAAAAGGGAGAATAAAAAGAGGCATGGAAAAGCTCTTGTCCGTGGGACAACTTGAATGGCTTCGCAACAAAGTCTTAGCTAAGATGGATGAGGCTAAGACAGTGGTTCAGGTGTGCATGACCGGTTGCCGGGCCTATGGGTCTGCCGATGTGAAAGAGGCCTTGGAAAAGGAAGTAAAGCAACAGGGTCTGTCAGGACAGGTGGAAATAAGGGCCACCGGGTGTCACGGATTCTGTGCAAAGGCCCCTGTCATAACCATTGAACCGATGGGGATCCAGTACCAGGAGGTTGAACCCGCGGATGCGGCCGAGATCGTAGATCACACACTGAAAAAGAATCGGTTTATCGACCGTCTCGCCTACAAGGACCCGAGAACCGGAAATCCCATATTTTATCGAGAGCAAATCCCCTTCTACAAGAAACAGGAAAGGAGGGTCCTGGCCCATTGCGGTCGCATAGACCCCACTCGAATAGAGCACTACATTGCAGCTGGCGGATACCGGGCCATTGTCAAGGCCCTGTCTAAGATGACGCCGGAAGAGGTCATTGAGGAGGTCCTATCAGCCAAGTTGAAAGGCCGGGGGGGGGCAGGCTTTCCCACCGGGCTCAAGTGGAAATTCGCGCGCCAGGCCTCTAACAATCCCAAATATATTATATGCAATGCAGATGAGGGTGACCCGGGGGCCTTCATGGATCGGGCCATGTTAGAGGGAGATCCCCATGCTGTTTTGGAAGGTATGCTCATCGGCGCCTATGCCATGGGCGCAGAATACGGATACATGTATGTGCGAGAGGAATATCCAATCGCTGTGGAGCACCTGACCATTGCCTTAGGACAGATGACGGAATTGGGCCTTTTAGGGGAAAACATCTTGGGGACCGGCTTTAATTTCTCTCTGCAACTGAAGATGGGGGCGGGAGCCTTCGTGTGCGGTGAAGAGACCGCCCTTATGGCCTCCATTGAAGGCAAACGGGGCATGCCCCGGGCACGTCCCCCCTTTCCAGCCCAGGCGGGACTCGGGGGGAAACCCACCAACATCAACAATGTGGAGACATGGGCCAATATCCCCTCACTCATTGAGAAGGGGTCCCAATGGTACGCTGAGGTGGGTACTGAAGAAAGCAAAGGGACCAAGATCTTTTCCTTGGCCGGAAAGGTGAATAATACCGGCCTGGTGGAGGTGCCCATCGGGGTTACGGTAAAGGACGTGATATTTGATATTGGGGGAGGGATTCCAAAGGGAAGGCAATTTAAGGCAGTACAGATGGGTGGCCCTTCAGGCGGATGCGTGCCTCCGCAATACCTGAACCTGGCCATTGACTATGACACGTTGCAGAGAATCGGTGCCATCATGGGTTCCGGCGGTATGGTGGTAATGGATGAAAACAACTGCATGGTGGAAATCGCGCGGTTCTTCTTGAGCTTTACCCAGTCGGAATCGTGCGGGAAATGCGCGCCCTGTCGCTTGGGCACAACACAGCTCTTAGAGATCCTGACTCGAATTACCAGGGGGGAAGGCCGGCTCGAAGATATTGAGACCATTAAGGACTTAGGTGAGACCATTACCGAGTCAGCCCTGTGCGGATTGGGCCAGACATGCGCCAAGCCCGCCCTCTCCACACTGAAATATTTCCTTAAGGAATATGAGGATCACATTTTAGAGCATCGCTGTGCCGGGGCAACGTGCGATTCCATGGTCATCTCCGCGTGCCAGCATGCATGCCCTGCGGGAATCGACGTCCCCAATTACGTTGCGGCCATTGCAATGGGAAAAAACCAAAAGGCCGTTGATATCATAAGGGAACGGAATCCCTTTCCAGCAGTGTGCGGCCGTATCTGTATTCATCCCTGTGAATTCAAATGCCGGCGGGGTGAGTTGGACCAGCCTGTGGCCATCAGGTCACTGAAACGGTATGCATCGGACTGGTATTTTGAAAATATCGGCATGGAAAAGGAGCCATTTCCCGTATCAAGATCGGAAAAAATCGCGGTGGTGGGGGCAGGCCCGGCCGGTCTGACCTGCGCCTATTTTCTGCGCAAAACAGGTTATAACGTAACTGTTTACGAGTCTCAACCGGTTGCCGGCGGCATGCTCGGCATTACCATCCCCGAGTTCCGTCTTCCCCGGGGGGTGATTCAAGAGGAGATCCAGTATATTGAAAGCTGCGGGGTTGAGATCCTCTATAACTCGCCCATTGACGCCGGTCACACGGTGAATGATTTGATGAATGAAGGTTACTCTGCCGTTTTTATTGCAGCGGGCGCACAGGCCAGCAAACGGATCGGGATCCCGGGCGAAGATGAGGGGCTTGAGGGGCTTTCCTATGGCCTCGCTTTCCTCACTGACGTGCGCATGGGGAAAGAGATCACGCTCCAGGGAAAGACCTTGGTCGTGGGAGGGGGAAACGTGGCCATTGACGTGGCCAGAACCGCGTTGAGAAAAGGCACTGAAGACGTACAGATATTCTGCCTTGAGTCCAGGGAGGAAATGCCCGCGTGGGATAAGGAAATAGAGGAGGCCTTGGACGAGGGGATCGCCATCAGCCCCTCTTGGGGACCTACAAGGATCATCAGCCATGAGGGGAGTGTTACGGGGGTTGAGTTTGTTCGATGTGTCTCGGTATTTGACGAAGAAGGGCGGTTTAACCCTTCCTTTGACCAAACAACCACCCAGGTTGTTGAAGCGGATAATGTGCTCATATCCATTGGGCAGGCCCCGGATCCCTCTTTTTTGTCCGAAGATGGGCAATTGGAAAGGGCACTCTGGGGGACCTTGGCGGTAGAGGAAAATACCTTATCCACAAACATCAAGGGGGTCTTTGCGGGTGGTGATTTTACGACAGGGCCGACCTATCTCATACGGGCCATTGCCTCAGGGAGGAGGGCCGCCCTGGCCATAGACAAGTATATTCAAGGGGATACCGGCAGAATTGAAATATTGGATGAGAAGACCGAAATGGCCGAGGATACCGGGCTGGCCTTGGAAGAGGAGACCACTGAAGAGAAACCGAGGATAGAGATCGAGCTTGAGAACCCGCAGGACAGAATAAAAGATTTCAGGGAGATAGAAAAAGGCTTTAGTGTTGAACAGGCCCTCAGGGAGGCCACCCGGTGTCTCAGATGTGACCTGGAAAAAGACAGGAGATAAACATGATCAGATCCATTACACAGCAAAAGCCGGAAGAGGAATTGGACCAACTCTTAGAGGGTCTGGGAAGGATTTTTATCATCGGTTGCGGCACATGTGTCACCCTGACGCAGACCGGGGGCGTGCCAGAAGTCGCAAAGATGAAAGAAAAGCTGTCTCAAAAGGGGAAAATGATCACCGGAGACGTGGTCCTTCCCGTTGCCTGTGACAATCTCACAAGGGATGCCTTGGACGAATACGGGGGCCGCATTGACCAGGCTGACGTTCTGTTGATCATGACCTGTGCCTTTGGTGTCCAGACCATTGCCAGACAGATGAAAAAGATGGTTGTGCCGGCCTTAGATACCCTTTTCATCGGCAAGGAAACCGCCTTAGGGGAGTTCAATGAAATCTGTACCCAGTGCGGCACCTGCATCCTGGGTGAAACAGGCGGGATCTGTCCGGTTACCTCCTGCCACAAAGGCCTGGTAAACGGCCCCTGTGGGGGCACTAACAACGGGAAATGCGAAATCGATAACGACAAAGAGTGTGCATGGACCCTCATCTACAACCGGCTCAAAGAGTTGAACCGGCTCGATGCCATGAGAAAACTGCAAAAACCCCGAAACCACCAGGGAGAACTGAGCCCGGGGAAATGGAGACTGAAACTGGATGCTTGATACTGGGTACTGGATAATTGGATAATTGGCTATGGGCCGTGTTCCTTGTGCCTCCGTAACCCGCAACCC
>CAZFSF010000116.1:5008-8563 GCA_964522045.1 uncultured Desulfobacteraceae bacterium | reverse complement strand
CAAAAAGGGAGGCCGTAACCGAAGATGCCTCACGCAAAGGCGCAAAAACGCAAAGAAAAGCTACAACCTATTCGTACTCGCAACCCGTAACCCGCAACTCCGCTTAAAAACGGGATCTTCGCCCAGCATCCAGTATCAAGTATCCAGCATCCCCGCAACCCATCAGACTGGCCTTTTATACCCACAACCCCTTTTCCGGCAGACTAAAACCGGTCCGGAATTCTTTCTCTGCTTAATGCTCAAAACCTTAGTCCCGCATTCGGGACAGATGTCATCAAATGGCTCATCCCATGTGGCAAATTTGCACTTCGGATACTGGTTGCAGGCGTAAAACTTCTTCCCCTTTTTGGATCTCTTTTCCACTAATATTCCCTGGCAATCCTTCTCAGGGCATGGCACACCGGTACTCACCGGTTCGGGCGACCAGATGTTCTTACATTCCGGATAGCCGGAGCAGGCGACAAAAGACCCGTACTTCCCATTTTTGGTCACCATGGGTCTGCCGCATTTCTCACAGGTGCCCTCTTTCTTACCCGTCTCAGCCACGGTTTCAACGATAATCCGGCCCTTTTCATCCCGGGTGAAATTCGAGGTGTTTCTGCATTCGGGATAACCGGTACAGGCCAGAAAAATGCCGTTTCGACCCGACTTGACGGCCATTGGCCGGTCACACTTTGAACAGGAAATCCCGGCCAAAACCTCCCCCTTCATCTCACTGGTCGCCCTTTCTAAATCTTTTTCAAATGCCTCATAGAACTCCTTTAATATGTCGATCCACTGCGCCTCCCCCCGCTCAATCCTATCTAAGTTGTTTTCCATCTGGGCGGTGAAGGCCGTATCTATTATATCGGGAAAGCTCTGGACCAGCAGATCCGTCACCAAGAAGCCCAATTCCGTGGGCCTAAAGCGCCTTTTTTCTATGGAAACATACTCCCTTCCACTGATGTTCGCCAAGATCGTCGCGTAGGTTGAGGGCCGGCCGATACCGTTTTCCTCTAAGGCCTTGATCAGGGTGGCCTCTGTAAACCTGGGCGGAGGCTGTGTAAAATGCTGGGCAGGGTCCAACTTTATGAGGTCGAGGGTCTGATCTTTCCGCAAGGGGGGTAGCAGGGTCTCCTGATCTTTCCCGGCACCGGCATTATTAGAGCCTTCTTCATAAAGAGTGGTGAATCCCTTAAATAATACCACTGAACCGTTTGCCCTAAAAACCGCCTTTCCGGCGCTGATCTCGACTTGGGTCTTATTTAATATGGCAGGACTCATCTGGCAGGCAATAAACCGTTTCCAGATAAGGGTATAGAGCGCCAGTTGGTCTTTGGAGAGATAGGGTGCGACCACTTTTGGGCTGAGCTCTGCCGACGTGGCCCTGATGGCCTCATGGGCCTCTTGAGCGCCTTTTCGGCTCTTGAACCTGTTCGGTTTGTCAGGGAGATAATCCCTGCCAAAGGCCTCCTGAATAAATCCCCGTGCCTCGGTTATGGCATCGTCCGAAAGCCGGAAAGAATCCGTCCTCATATAGGTAATAAGCCCAACCAGACCCCGTTTTCCGAGATCCACGCCTTCGTACAGACTCTGTGCAATAAACATGGTCTTTTTGGCCGGGAACCTCAATCTTTGGAACGACTCCTGCTGGAGAAGGCTGGTAATGAAGGGCGGGGGCGGATTCCTCTTTGTCTTTTTTTGTGTGACCTTTGAGACCTTAAATGGGAGGTCTTCTACCTCCGAGACAATCTTGAGTGTTTCTTCCCCATTTTTGAGGTCGGACTTTTTGCCGTCATATTTGAATAACCTCGCCTCAAAGGGGGGTGGCTCGGTCGATTTGACGTGGGCGGTCAGAGACCAGTATTCCTGTGGGTCAAAGGCCTGGATTTCACGTTCCCTGTCACAGATCATTTTAACTGCCACTGACTGAACCCGCCCGGCGCTCAAGCCCCGCTTGACCCTTTTCCAGAGGAGTGGAGATATCTGGTATCCGACAAGCCGGTCCAGGATACGCCTGGTCTGTTGAGAGTCAAACTTGTCCCTGTCAAGTGTCTGTGGCGATGATACCGCTGCCCGGATGGCCTTTGCAGTAAGCTCGTTAAATAGGACGCGGAATATTTTTTTGTCCTTGTTCTTGGAACCCTTTTTCAGTTCCCCGGCAACATGCCAGGCAATTGCCTCTCCTTCCCTGTCAGGGTCCGGTGCTAAATAGATCTCTTCGGCACTGTTTCCCGCGGCCTTCAAATCCTTTAGAATCTTGGCCTTTCCTTTAATAGTGACATAATCGGGTTTAAAACCGGCTTCAATATCGACCCCCAATTCACTGACAGGGAGGTCTTTCACGTGCCCCACCGAGGCCATAATGTTAAAGTCGGGTCCCAGATATTTCTTGATGGTCCTGGCTTTGGCCGGCGATTCGATAATAAGTAGTTTTTTTGCCATCCTTGTCATCCGTTCTTCACCGAACAAACATCTTGCCCGGGAGCTGTTTCACGATACCCTCCAATTCCATTTTCATCAGTATGCCTGCCACCTTGCCGACTTCCATTTTTCCTAATCTTACTATATTGTCCATATGCATGGGGTAATCTCCAATGATTTCATAAACCTTTCTCTCGAATTCATCCATATCCCGGTGTGTGCCGCCTGTATCTCCCGGAATCCCCTTCCCCACTTCTCCTTTACCCACAAATCCGAATTCGTCCAATATGTCATCTGCGTTTTCAATCAGTTTGGCCCCCTGTTTGATCAAAAAATGGGTCCCGGTGCTTTTAAAGGAATCAATACTTCCGGGAACAGCGAACACGTCGCGGCCCTGATCCAGCGCCAATGAGGCGGTAATCAAAGAGCCGCTGTTCCTTGTCGCTTCTACAACTGCTGTTCCCCTGCTCAATCCGCTTATGATCCGGTTACGTATGGGGAAATTCTTAGGTTCAGGAGGTGTCCCTGCAGGAAATTCCGAGACAATAACTCCTTTGGCCTCTATCTGCCCAAAAAGCTCTTTGTTTGATGCAGGGTAAACGACATCTATGCCGGTACCCACAACCGCAATGGTGAACCCATTACCCCTCAAGCAACCCTTGTGGGCAGCAGAATCTATCCCCTTAGCCAGGCCGCTGACTACTCCCGCACCCCTTCTCGCAAGCCCAAAGGCGATTGTTTCCGCTGCCTTGCGACCGTAATGGGTCGGATTTCTCGATCCAATAACCGCAACAAAGGTCTGCGCCATGGGGATCTCCCTGCCCCTGGCATACAACAACATGGGAGGATTGTAGATCTCCCTCAAAAACGCAGGGTAAGAGGGGTCGGTGTAGGCGATAATGCGAGCATGACATCTCTCTGCATTTTCTAATTCCTTGTCAGCCTCTGTACCGAGGGACCGATTCATGATCTTCTTGGCAATATCCCTGCGCATTCCCTCCACATTCATCAGTTCTGCCAGGTCTGCCTCGAAAACAGCTTCAGGATCACCGAGCTTTTCTATCAGCCTCTTGAGGACGGCATTGCCCAGGCCCGGAATCATGTAGAGGGAAAGCCATGCTATTTTTTTATCATATGCGTTCACAGGCTCAG
>CAZFSF010000116.1:0-4908 GCA_964522045.1 uncultured Desulfobacteraceae bacterium | reverse complement strand
TATTGTTTTGGGGCAAAGATGGCGGGAATATAAAACAGGGTCACGTGGATTAGTCAAGTCTTTTCTCGGCAAACAGGTAATGAGACCTTTGAAAAACGTTTCCCGCTAAAGCGGGATTCAAGATCATTGTGTCTGGCATTTTGGCATTGTAGATAGGAGGCGAAGGGCCTCAGGCAGATCAGGTTTAGGATCGGTTCCCCTTTCCAGTCTTTTCAGTACCTGCAATGGGTTATTTTCAATATCTGAGTTTTTTGGGTCGGCCTCACCATAATGGATCAAGATATTTTTCAGTTCCCTGTTCAAATCGATTGCCTTGAGCATGGCGCCACTGGTAAATTCTCTTCTCGCCGTAATAACTATTCCGGTCGAAGTATTCGGTCTCGCTTCCAGGACCAGGAGATAACCCAATGCCTGGTCAGGGAGAGCAGATTCCTTTGGCCGATCTGCTTCCGCTTTGGTCACTATCTCAAAAAAATTGCCCCTGCGGATACCATGTTTAAGGCCGTAATTCATATAAACGACCGAAAACTGGCCTAAAATCTCCTTCAAATCCTTTGCAGCTACCACCGGTAGTTTAAACCCATTGCTCTCTTTCGGTTTCTTCCATTCGGGGTTGGAAAGCTGAACACAGGGAGATATCCAGGTAAAAGGAAAGAGAGTATCCCCCACACGCATCGGGCTGTAGCTTTCAACAATTTTTCCCTTGTATAGATCAGGCTTGACCTCCCTCTTCAAGACGACCCTCCCCAAAAAGGAGATGACATATCCCAGATCGCTCCCCGTAAGAGGGTGATCAAGTTCCCGGGAGCTTTTGTAGACAGTGAAAAGGTCTCCCGGCTTTACGTTATGTCCCTTATCAAAGGCCACATAAACCGTATCACCCTCTGCCAAAAAAATCCTCTCTGTCTCATCTGCAAACAGATGCCCCCAAGGATTCACCTCCTCAGGTGACAAAAACCCGAGGGCCTTCACGTCGGTCAGATCCGAGACATCGATGCCTATGGGGCCCCGGACCACACCATCTCCGCCTTCAGTCGCCGCTACCGCATTCTTTAGGTCTAATTTCACTCCGGCGCTAATGAAGAGGCCCACAATAAAAACCAAAATGCCAGTAGTGATCACTAAAGTAACTATTCGATCTCTTTTTCTCAATCTCCTGTCCTCTCCATAGATGCTCGATGCTGGATACTTTTTGCAGCGAAGCAGAAATCCCGTCTTCAGCGGGAATGCTGGTCGAAGATCCCGACTTTAGCGGGGATGGAGATAGATTACAAAAACCCGGTTCTTTTTGTCAAGTTGTACGGAAGAAAAATGAGCGATCAGATGTGGACTTATGAGGGGTTGAAGGGCATAATAGCCTTGAGACCTTTGAAATGCGTCCCCTTTCTTGATTTTGACCAGATAAGCGCAGACTTCGAAATTGAACATTTTTCAAAGGTCTCGCCGTATGCTTAAAGTCTATTTCACTAAGATCTATGAAAACAATCCTTATAATCGCTTCATTAGTTCTCATCGCCGTACTTCTCTTTATCAAAGAGAGTCGGCTGCATCGACCCTCTGAACAACTCAAAGACGGGTGTGTATCCTGTCACAAACAGGTGAAAGACCCGGACCCATCCCATCCCATCTCGGCCTTTGGATGTTACAGCTGTCACTTGGGAAACAGATACTCATTAGACAGAGAAAGGGCGCATTTTGCCATGGTTCGAAATCCGGGGGACCTCCGTGTTGTGGACAAGACCTGCGGAAAAACAGGCTGCCATTCGGATATTGCGGCCCGAGTCAAGAACAGTCTCATGGCCACAAACGTAGGGATATTAGGGACTATCCAGGAACAGTGGCTTAATAGAAAGAATATCTCCGGTGGCTTACCCGTTGTTATGGGCGTTGGAGTCAGGGATCTTTACGGCCAGGCGCCGCCTCAAAATCTTGCCATTGATCACTATAGAAAGATGTGCGGGGGATGCCATTTGTGGAAGCAAAGGGGTGACCGCGAGGGAGAGATAGGCAGGCGGGGGGGCGGTTGCAGCGATTGTCACGTTCTGGATGATGATAAAAGGAGAGAACCGGAAAACAAGGCTATTAACCACCCTGAAATGACAACGAGGATACCTTCGGCAAACTGTATAAAGTGCCATAATCGGTCTGCAAGGATTGGCCTGTCCTATTTCGGGAGATTCGAGTCAGCAGGTTATGGAACACCCTATGAAGGGACCAGCCTGAGCAGCAGGAGGCTGTCGGGGAACCGTTTCTTCCTGAACCTGCAAACGGATGTCCATTTCAGCAGGGCCGGGATGGAGTGTATAGACTGCCACACCGCCACCGGGCTGATGGGGGACGGAAAGCGATACGACAGGATGCATTCACAAATAGACATCACCTGTCAGGCATGTCATTCCCCGGAGTTTTCTATGAGCCCTGATTCATTGGCAAGCCGATTAGCCTTTCTTAACAAACAAGTCCCGTGGAAGACGGAAAAATCTTGCGGCCTTAGCAAAAAGGGGACACCCATCTACAATCTCCAAAAAGAGGGCGGCAGGGTAATCTTCTACCGCAAAAAAGATGGCAAACCCTTTGAGATGGATATGCGATTGTCCAACAAGCCTCACCACCGTTTGAAGGGACACGAGCGTCTCTCCTGCCAGGCCTGCCACTCTATCTGGATACCGCAGTGTTATGGGTGCCATCTGACATATAATAAATCTGAGAAGCAGAAAGACTGGATAAACAACAAAATGTCGCCCGGCAGGTGGAAAGAGGCGCGCTCTTATCTCCGTTTTTTAAGGCCCGCTCTCGGTATCAGAGATGGTCATGAGACCTTCCCGATCTCCCCGTGCCAGGAATTCGTCTCGGTCTTGGACAAATCGGGCAGATACTTGGAGGACGAATCATTCAGTATCATGAATATATCGGCATTTGATCCCCATACCACGGCTAAGAAATCGAGGGGATGCCTTGAATGTCATCAAGACCCAAAGGTCATCGGACTGGGAGAAGGTATCTTCCATCAGAAGGGAGGCAAGAGGGTGTTCAGACCGACCTATGACTCATTCTCTTCCCCGCCAAGGACGGGATCTTCGACCGGGATGGATCTTTCTTTCCCCTTGGATGGTTTTGTGAACCTTAAAGGGGAAGCGCTTCAATCGGGTCCGGGAAAAGGCGTGCGGCCCTTCAACAGAGAAGAGATAGACCGCATACTCTCAGTCAGTCTATGCCTTGGCTGTCATGACCGTTATGATGACAAGATCTATGCGGACTTTAAGGAATCTAATAGACGGTTTGAAACGGAGGGGGAGGTGCCATGCCTGAAATGAAGAGAAGCAGTTCTCATTTTCCCTTCACCATCACGACCTTCTGTCTCTTAAGCGTCCTGCTCTTAACACTGTTTGCCGTTCCCACGCACGGCATTGACACAGCCCAGGAAAACATCGATTACGCTGACTGCCTACGTTGTCACAAGGGGATAGAGCCGATCAGCGCTGACCACCCATTCAAGTGCGCCGCCTGCCACTTGAGGCCCGAAGACCTACAGGGGAAGACGCTTGAAAACCACGACGGGATCCTCAGAAATCCTTCGGCCCCCGAGAATATGGAGATCTTTTGCATAAAGTGTCACCAAAAGGAGATCAAACAGGTCAAAAACTCCCTTCATTCGACAATAGCCGGGATTATCAACCAGACCCGGTATCTCTGGGGCGCCCAGGAAAGGGCAGCCCCGGCCATTTATGGACTGAGCGGACGTCTAAAACCGTTGCCCGAAACCGATCCCTCCCTTCACCCCGAAACCCCGGGCATGCTTGTGGATGATTTTCTGCGGAGGCGATGCCTCAGTTGTCACATCCATGCCAAAGGCATCCAAAGCACCGGGCTTTACAGGGGAACGGGGTGCGCTGCCTGTCATATGCCCTATAATAATGACGGCCGATATCGCGGCAGAGACCCGGCGATTGACCGATCCAAAGAGGGATTTCCGGCCAAACACACATTTACAGAGCTCATCCCGAACGCGCAATGCCTGCACTGCCATAACCATAATCATGTGGGAGCGGATTATGAGGGCCTTTTCGAGCACGACTACAATGCTTCCTATCGGTCGCCAATGGTGAACGGCAAATCAAGGGGAACAACCTATGGTTCAGATTATCACCGCCTGGTCAAGGATATCCATGCGGAAAAGGGGCTCTGGTGCATTGACTGCCACACCCGGAAAGAGGTTATGGGAGACGGGCACACATACAGCTATGAGATGGAGGTCCCAAAACGCTCATGCGCCGATTGTCATGGAGGCTTCAATAATACAACCCCCGACCTGACCAACAGGGCGATTCGCAAGGTGTCAGACGAGTTCCTGTTTTTATCTAAAAACCATGCTAAGGAACACCGGTTGCCCCTTTTTTCACCAGATTCGACGGGTCACAGGATCCCGGCTCACGCAAAGGTCAGGTGCAGCGCCTGCCATGCCCAATGGTCCTATCAGGACTATGGGCTGAGCGTCATACGTGAGGATGTAATCACGGACTATAAGTGGTGGAACCTTACCGCCCAGGGGGATCCCTATCTGCAGAAAAGATTAAAAAAATATGTGGAAAGCCCGGACACTGTCTATCCTGTTTCCATGGACCGTTTATCCGGCAGAGAGAAATTGGGGATCTGGTCTCTCGGCTGGAGATTCAGACGGTGGGAGCAGATGCCTCTCGGTGTGGATCATACCGGCAGGACCGCCATATTACGCCCCCTTTATCAGTACCTCATCTCCTACATAGACCGCCGGGGTAATTGCGTGTTGGACAGTATTGCTCCTTCGAGGGGGGATGGCACCGGGAAAGGGTGGGCGTTTATGCCCTATGTGCCTCATACCACAGCGCCCTTTGGAAGGGGGTGTAATGCCTGTCATCAAAACAGGGTGGC
>CAZFSF010000115.1:0-8675 GCA_964522045.1 uncultured Desulfobacteraceae bacterium | reverse complement strand
TCTGACCATAAAACCGGGCAAGGCGGACCCATATGACCAAAAAGCTATCCGGTCAATCCCGTTCATCCTGTCAAAAAATAGATGAACAGGATAAAGAAGTTATCAGTCTCATCCAGGGAGATCTCCCTTTAGACCCGAGTCCGTTTGCCCTTTTGGCGAAGATAATAGGGATGGATGAAGATGAGCTCATAGATAGGATCAAAAGCCTAAAGGAACGGGGCATTATCCGGCGGTTCGGGGCCACCTTGCGTCACCAGGAGGCAGGGTTCAATTCAAATGCCATGGTCGCCTGGTTAGCTCCGGATAACCGCATAGATCAAATAGGGAAGACCTTTGCCCGGTTTCGGGAGGTTTCCCACTGTTATCACAGGGCGCCTCAGAGAGACTGGCCCTATAACCTCTATACCATGATTCATGGCAGCAACAGGGAGGAATGCTATCGAATCGCAGATCGACTCTCACAGTCGACAGACCTTGAAGACTATGAACTCCTTTTCAGCGAAAAGGAGTTCAAGAAAACAAGCATGAGATATTTTTCGGAGAAAAATCATGGGAAAACAATCTGAACTCCTTTTTAAAAAGGCTCAAAGATACATACCTGGCGGGGTGAACAGCCCGGTAAGGGCAGGAAAGTCGGTTGGCATGAACCCGCCCTTTATTGATAGGGCAAATGGCGCCCTAATCCGGGATGTGGACGACAATGAGTATATAGACTATGTGGGTTCATGGGGGCCAATGATATTGGGCCATACCCATCCAGATGTCGTAGCTGCACTTGAAAAAAGGATTGCAAAAGGGACAAGCTACGGCGCGCCAACAGAACTGGAAGTGACAATGGCAGAAGCCATTGTTGACATGGTGCCTTCCATCGAGATGGTCCGAATGGTAAATTCAGGTACCGAGGCCACCATGAGCGCCATCCGTCTTGCCAGGGGATACACGGGCAGAAAAAAACTTATCAAATTCGATGGCTGTTATCATGGCCACGCCGACAGCCTCCTTGTATCAGCAGGCTCGGGGGTGGCCACACTCGGCATCCCCGGCAGTCCCGGGGTGCCGGACGATTTAGCCAGACACACCATTTCAATCCCCTTTAATGACATAGAAGCACTGAATCAGGCATTTGATAAATACGGCCCGGAGATCGCCTCTGTTATTGTTGAGCCGATCCCCGGCAACATGGGTGTGATAATCCCTGACAAACCCTTCTTGAGCGAGCTCAGGGACCTAACCCTAAAGCACGGCGCCCTTCTCATATTTGATGAGGTAATCAGTGGGTTCAGAGTCGCGCCGGGCGGGGCACAGGAGGTCTACGGTATTCTGCCTGATCTCACCTGTCTTGGAAAAATCATAGGAGGTGGTCTCCCCGTCGGGGCGTACGGGGGCAAAAAAGAGATCATGATGTGCATGGCTCCTGAAGGGGAGATCTACCAGGCAGGCACTCTTTCAGGGAACCCCCTGGCAATGGCAGCCGGAATTGCCACACTCAAAGTCCTGAAACAGGGAAATCTTTACACGGAACTTGAGCAAAAAAGTGATATCCTCTTTTCAGGGCTTGAAAACGCGGCACGAAATGCCGGCATCCAGGTGGTTGTAAACCGTGTCGGCTCAATGGGCACCCTTTTTTTTACGGCCAAACCGGTCTCGAACTTTGCCGCTGCCAAAGAGAGTGACCCAGATCTCTTTAAAGAATATTACAGGCGCATGCTTGAACAGGGCATATATTTGGCCCCATCCCCTTTTGAAGCAAGCTTCCTCTCCGCGGCCCACACAAACGAAATGATAGAAAAAACCATTCAATCCGCCTCAAAGGCCTTCAGGAGTATACTGGAATAACTGCTTTTACCCGGCAAAAACCTGTTGACTTTGCCGGAAAGCCTGTGATAGGAACGACACGGGTTTTTTATTAATTGGTCAAGGTAGTTGTCGGTGAACTTAATTTGAATGGACAAGGACCTAAAAAAAACCATCAAGGACTTGGGGTATGTCAGTACAATCGGCATGACCATGGCCTTCTCCATTGCGTTGGGGGCCTTGATTGGCTACTACCTCGATAAGACGTTAGGGACTAAGCCCTGGTTATTTTTCGTTTTTTTCGGATTCGGCATCGCTGCTGCATTCAGAAATCTTTATATCTTGTACAAGAAGGCAAAAGATCTGTGACAGACAAGGAAAAACTACTAAGGCAAATTACAACGAATAACTGGATCTTTCTTTTGATCTTAGGTTCATTGAGTTCTGTATTTATGAGTGCCACTTTTACCTTGGGCGTGATCTTGGGCGGTCTTATCATTATCGCCAATTTCAGTGTGCTTCAGCACACCATTCGCTCCGCTTTCTCTGATCAGGAGGCAATGCGGGGGAAAACGATCTCTATCATCGCAAAATATTATTTTAGACTTGCCGTTATGGGCCTGATTATTTATATCCTTATCACCAACGGCTGGGTCAATCCCATAGGTTTGGTTGTCGGACTATCGATAGTGATATTCAGCATCATTAGTTTTGGGATCTGCACAGCCTGGAAAACATCATCAAGGGAGGCAATATAAATCATGGAACACCACCCTATTTTCTTTATTGATGCAATCCTGTCGGCCATTGGGATCGAGCATGCGGGGGCTTATTCACATATCACCTATACATGGTTGGTAATGCTTATTCTTATTGCGAGCGCCTTTTTACTTGCCAGAAAGGTCAAGCTCGTTCCCCAAGGTCGACAGAATTTCTTTGAGGTTGTAATTGAAGGCCTTGAGAACTTTATGGTAGATATAACCGGCCCGGAGGGAAAGTTCTTTTTCCCCTATATTGCCACTATCTTTCTGTTTATCCTTGTATGCAACCTAATAGGGCTCATCCCCGGCTGCTTTTCACCCACTGCCAATCTCAATACCACCCTTGCCTTAGCCCTGTGTACATTTGTTGTCACCCACGCCATTGGAATAAAGTTCCACGGCGTCAAGTATATTAAACATTTTTTCGGGCCGGTATGGTGGTTGATCCCTTTGATGCTTCCCATTGAATTAATCGGTCATTTAGCCAGAATCATGTCCCTGAGTGTTCGACTCTTCGGAAATATATTTGGCAAGGAGATGGTCCTTGCGATCCTATTTGGGCTGGCAGGCCTCTACCTTGCGCCCCTGCCGATCATGTTTTTAGGAATCCTGGTATGCTTTATCCAGGCCGTCGTATTCATGCTCTTATCCACAATGTATTTTGTGGGTTCAATGGAGCACGCCCATTAGGCAAATTGAGGAATTCAGGTATTTGGGAATTTAGGAATTAAAAAGGGAAACTTCATCAATTCCTTAATCCCTCAATTCGCAATTCCTAAATTTTAATTCGTTTTTTAATCTTCGGAAGAAGGCCATAAATATATTTTTAGGAAAGGAGGTCTACATGTCTAAGAAAACTTTAATTGGGGTTGTTACAACGATGTTTGTCCTCGGGATGGCTTCATTAGCCTTTGCCGGTGATGACAGCACAGTCAAGGCTGCCGGGCTATGGGTGTTTTTTGGAATTGCCATCGCCTGTGGTGTAAGCATTGGCATGGCTGCTCTCGGATGCGGGCTTGGTATGGGAAACGCCATTAACGCTGCCCTCCAGGGAACAGCCAGGAACCCGGAAGCAGGCGGAAAAATCATGACCACCATGATTATCGGTCTGGCTCTGATCGAGTCCCTCTGTATTTACGCCCTGGTCATCTGCTTTATTCTTGTTTTCAAGATTCCGGACCTGGGTAGCATGCACGAACTCATCGTGAAATCCTTAGGCGGTTAATAAACCTTTAAAAAATGAGAGGGGGCCTTTCTAAGGCCCCCTTTTTAACCCTATGTATGTGCATTATTTCACAATTCCATCTCCTTAGATCCTTTCCGACTACCCGATGAAAAAGGAATCCAAAATACCAAATTCCACCATAGAGCGCCTGGCATTCTATTCGAGGCCTCTCGAAGACCTTCTCAAAAGCGGACCCCCGATCATCTCCTCCGAAAAATTAGCGGGATTATGCGGAGTGAATCCTGCCCAGGTCAGAAAGGACTTGGCCTATTTCGGCGAATTCGGGGTTCGTGGCGTAGGATATGAAATCCAGGACCTGTTGAAGGAGATCAAGAGTATCCTGGCAACGGACAGGAAATGGACCCTCTGCATCGTGGGGATGGGTAATCTCGGAATCAGCCTAATTGAAGATGAAAACTTCCGGCGAAGAGGGTATCTGTTTGCGGCCGCATTTGATTCGGACGCAAGAAAAATAGGGAAACAACTGCCGTGCGGGCTCACCATCGAAAGAGAGGGGAAGATCAAGGAACTGGTCCGGGAGCTCGGCATCGAGATCGGTCTCATTACCACCCCCTCCCGTGCGGCGCAGAAAGTTACGGAAATCCTCTCGAATGCAGGGGTAAAGGCGATTCTCAATTTTGCCCCCATCCAGGTAAGAACTCCTGAATGTTGTATCGTTGAGAATGTTGACTTCTCAGTAAAACTCGAAAATCTCGTTTATCACCTCGAAAGGCTTTATAAAGAGGGAAAAAAGGGCTAAAGAACCTTTTCCAAAAATTGTCCAGTGTAAGAACCCTTGATCTCTGCAATTTCCTCCGGTGTCCCTGTCCCCATCACATAACCTCCCTTGTCACCCCCCTCCGGTCCTAAATCGATGATATGATCGGCCACTTTTATCACATCGAGATTATGCTCGATAACCACCACTGTATTTTTGAGGTCTACTAAATAGTTCAACACCTCTAAGAGCTTTTCAATATCAGCAAAATGAAGCCCGGTGGTCGGCTCATCTAATAAATAAAGGGTCCTCCCGGTGTTTCTTTTGCTCAATTCCTTGGAGAGCTTGATCCTCTGGGCCTCGCCGCCTGAAAGGGTGGTAGCTTGCTGGCCCAACTTGATATAACCTAACCCCACGTCCACAAGTGTCTTCAACTTGCTCCTTACCCCTGGAATATTCTCAAAAAAGAGGAAGGCCTGGTTAACCGTCATGTTCAGGATATCGGCAATGTTATACCCCTTATATTTGATCTCTAAGGTATCCCTGTTATATCGAAACCCCTTGCACGCCTCACACGTGACATAGACATCCGGAAGAAAATGCATCTCGATCTTTATGATGCCGTCTCCCCTGCACGCCTCACACCTCCCCCCCTTTACATTAAAACTGAATCGACCAGGCCTGTACCCGCGGGTCTTTGATTCGGGCAGCATGGAAAACAGCTCTCTGATATGAGTAAATACCCCGGTGTATGTTGCCGGGTTTGAACGGGGAGTCCTTCCTATGGGGCTCTGGTCGATGTTGATCACCTTGTCAAGGTGTTGAATCCCCTTAATAGATTTTACAGGGCCAACTCTCCCCTTGGACCGGTATAGTTTCTGGCTGAGGGCGGGATAGAGAGTCCCGTTAATCAGACTGCTTTTCCCTGAACCTGAAACGCCGGTTATGCAGGTAAATGTTCCAAGAGGGATCGTAGCAGTAATCTCTTTTAAATTGTTCTCTTTGGCGCCCTCGATAATAATGGCCTCTCCGTTCCCCTTCCTCCTCTCACTTGGGACAGGAATGGCCCTCCGGCCGGAAAGATAATCTCCTGTCAGAGAAGCCCGGACTGCCATCAACTCATCAGGGGAGCCGGCAAACACCACTTCACCCCCCTTCATCCCCGCCCCTGGACCCATATCGATCACATGGTCTGCAGACAAAATGGTCTCGGCGTCATGTTCCACCACCAAAACCGTATTCCCCAATTCCTTCAGCCGCTTCAGGTTACTGAGTAGTCTCAGGTTGTCTCTCTGATGCAGGCCTATGCTCGGTTCGTCCAATACATATAGAACACCGGCGAGTCTTGAACTGATCTGGGTGGCCAACCTGATTCGCTGATCCTCACCTCCTGACAGGGTCCCGGAGGAACGGTCAATTGTCAGGTAATCAAGCCCCACACTCTTCAGGAAACCGAGACGATCCTTGATCTCCTTTAAAACCCTGCGGGCAATGAGTTCTTTCTTGGGATCAAGTTCTAAGTCTTCAAAAAATCTGTATGTCCTACCAATGGAAAGTGCCGAAATCTCGTTGATCGCCTTTCCCCCCACTCGAACAGATATGCTAATCGGCTTCAATCTTGTGCCATTGCAGGAGAGACAGGGCCTTATACTCATATAATTTTCGATTTCGTACCGCACCTGATAGGAATCTGTTTCATGATAACGTCTGTCTAAATTAGGGATAATCCCCTCAAAGGGACGTGCGTAGGAATATCTCCGGTCATCCCTTTCAAAGTAGAACTTGATTTCATCCGTACCGGAGCCGTGCAGGAAAACGTGCCTGATTTCTTCCGGCAGGTCCCCGAAAGATGTATAAATATCTATCCCGTAATGTTGACACAGCGCATCCAACATCTGCTGAAAATGGACGGAATGTCGGTTTGCCCATGGCGCGATGGCGCCTTCCCTCAAGGAGAGATCAGGGTCAGGAATAATAAGGTCAGGATCAAAATGCCGCTTTGTGCCTAAGCCGCTGCACTCCTCGCACGCTCCCTGGGGGTTATTGAAGGAGAACATCTGCGGGGTCAGATCGGGAATGCTGAGGCCACACTTGGGACAGGCGGCTTTCTGGTTAAAAAAAATATCCCCTGAACCGATAACCGCAACAACGGCCTTGCCATCAGAGAGGGAAAGGGTAAGTTCCATGGAATCGGTCAGACGTCGCAGGATATCCCTCTTTATGATCAGCCGATCCACCACCACGCTGATTTTATGCTTCCTGTTCTTTTCAAGGAGAATATCTTCGTCTAAGAGCCTTACATCCCCATCTATCAATACCCTGGTAAACCCGTCCTTGCGCAGTCCCTGGAGAAGTTTGATATGCTCTCCCTTTCGTCCCTCGACCAAAGGCGCTAAGACCTGAATCTTAGTCTCTTGTTTAAGCCCCATGATCTGATCCACAATCTCCTGAACAGTCTGGGAGCTTATCTTTAGACCGCATTCGGGACAATATGGCTGACCTACCCTCGCGAAAAGGACCCGCAGGTAATCATATATCTCGGTGACCGTTCCCACTGTGGAGCGGGGGTTACGACTGGAACCGCGCTGCTCGATAGATATGGCAGGAGAAAGCCCGTCTATGGAATCCACATCCGGCTTTTCCATCTGTTCCAAGAACTGACGGGCATATGCGGAAAGCGACTCCACATACCTCCGCTGGCCCTCCGCATAGATGGTGTCAAAGGCAAGGGAAGATTTGCCAGAACCGGACAAACCGGTAATGACAACAAACTGGTTTCTCGGAATATCTAAGGAAATGCCCTTGAGGTTGTGCTGTCTGGCGCCTCTGATTTTTATGTAATCGGTCATTGGGTACTGTATGCTGGATGCTGGATGCTGGATCCTGGATCCTGGGTTTTTTAATCGTCAATCAACAATCACAGGCCCGGTTCCCGGCCATGGATACAGCCATCCGGATTGCCGCTTTCAGGCTTGATGGATCGGCCTGCCCTGTCGCGGCAATATCATAGGCAGTGCCGTGGTCCACCGATGTCCTGATAATCGGAAGGCCTAAGGTAACGTTTACTGCATCGGAAAAATGGAGGAGCTTCAGGGGGATGAGACCCTGATCATGGTACATGGCAACAACCGCATCATATCGCCCTGAGGCCGCCCTATGAAACAGGGTATCAGCAGGGAATGGTCCCTCAACTCTCAGCCCCTCTTTCGCGGCCATCCGGATTGCCGGTTCTATAATCTCCCTCTCTTCTGATCCAAACAGCCCCTCCTCGCCCGCGTGGGGATTAAGGGCTGCCACTGCCAACCGGGGGGCCTTAAATCCAAAATCTCTTTGTAGGCCCTTAGCAGTTATGGCGATCGTCTTATAAATTAGTTCACTGTCCAGGATGTCCGAAACATCCTTGAGCGCACAGTGGATCGTCACTAATGCCACACGAAGGCGTTCTCCCGCTAACATCATCACACAGTCAGGAGTACCGGTGAGATGAGAGATCAATTGTGTATGCCCGTCATAAATATATCCGGCTTGATGCATCAGTACCTTGCTGATTGGAGAGGTCACCATAGCCCCAATCTCTCCCTGCATGGTCATTTCCACCGCCCTGACGATATACTCCACCATGGCCCTGCCCCCCTCCAAGGCAGGTCTGCCAGGTTGTACTATACCGGACTTCAATTCAGATATTGCGATTAGATCAATCACACCAGGCATGGCCCTGGCTTCGGCCGGACTTGAAATAATGTTAAGCGACAATTCCTGAGGGATAAATGGGGTAAGATTGGAAATGGTAGATGAGAGGACCCCAGGGTCTCCTAAGATCACAGGCCTGCAGTATTGATAAAGAGCGCTGTCAGCCAGGGCCATGGCAATGATCTCCGGGCCGACCCCTGCAGGATCACCCATGGTAATGCCTATCAGTGGCAAATGCTTCAAGATGGCTGCTCCTAAATAGTGTCCATCCAATCTGTACCGACACCTTCAGTCTTATGTACAAAAAAAGGAGCCCGGCACAAAAGAACATGGACCGGGCTCCAAGGCGAACTAAACCTTGGTCTTCACTTAGTGTCGATCCATAAATGGCTATTTTCTCTCCGAGCCGTAGGGCCTACGAGCCGGAGGCCGCAATCTCAGCGTCAGACTCAAATTCTAATCCTCGAAATACTCAAATGTATTCCTG
>CAZFSF010000114.1:0-8703 GCA_964522045.1 uncultured Desulfobacteraceae bacterium | reverse complement strand
ATTTCCAATAGATTTCCATTGGAGGAAAAATATGCGATTTGACAAATTCACGTTAAAAGCACAGGAGGTCATCCAGGCCGCTCAGCAGTTGGCTGAAAAATTCGGACACCAACAAATAGAGCCCGAGCATCTGGTAAGGGCCATTCTGGATCAGAGGGAGGGGGTGATTCCACCTCTCCTTGGCAAAATAGGTGCTGATCAGAATCAGCTCATTTCCTCTTTTGAGTCTGCATTGGAGAACCTCCCCAAGGTGTCCGGCGCCGGATATGGGCAGGCCTATCTCTCTCCACGTGCAAAGACGGTGTTGGATAAGGCTTTTTCCGAGGCGGAACAGGTGAAAGATGAATTTGTGAGTCTCGAACATATCCTTTTGGCCGTAACAGATGAAAGGGGGGGAGAGGGGGCAGGTATCCTTGCTGCCGCCGGGATTACAAGGGATACGATCCTCAAGGCCTTAGTGGATATCCGGGGAGGGCAGAGGATTACTGACCAAAACCCCGAAGACAAGTATCAGGCATTGGAACGTTTCAGCACGGACCTAACCGCCATCGCATCGAAGGGAGATTTAGATCCGGTAATAGGCCGCGATGACGAGATCAGGCGGATTATACAGGTCCTTTCCAGGAGAACCAAAAACAACCCCGTCCTGATCGGAGAGCCGGGTGTGGGTAAAACCGCCATCGTTGAAGGTCTTGCACAAAGGATCGTACAGGGCGATATCCCCGAAACATTGAAAGAAAAAAGGGTGGTGGCCCTGGATATGGGGGCGCTCATTGCCGGCGCAAAATACCGGGGGGAGTTCGAAGACAGGCTTAAGGCGGTATTGAAGGAGGTAACAGATTCCCATGGTCAGATCATCCTTTTTATAGACGAGATGCATACCTTGGTTGGCGCCGGCGCTGCAGAGGGGGCCGTGGACGCCTCCAACATGCTCAAGCCTGCCCTGGCCCGGGGCGAACTTAAGTGTGTTGGCGCCACGACCATTAAGGAGTACAGGAAATATATTGAAAAGGATGCGGCATTTGAGAGACGGTTCCAGCCGGTAATGGTGGAAGAGCCCACTGTTGAAGATACTATTTCGATCCTGCGCGGCCTAAAGGAAAAATATGAGGTTCACCATGGCGTTCGCATCAAGGACTCGGCCCTCGTGGCCGCGGCAACGCTCTCTCACAGGTATATCACTGACAGGTTCCTGCCGGACAAGGCAATCGATCTTATCGATGAGGCCACATCCCGTCTGAGGATCGAGATCGACAGCATGCCCGCGGAGATAGATGCTATTCAGCGAAAGATAACCCAGTTGGAGATCGAGAGAGAGGCCCTGAAAAAGGAAAAAGACCAGGGCTCCAAGGACCGGCTCAAAAAAATCAAAGACGAGTTGACGCAACTCAAATCTCAGACCGAAGAAATGACCGCGCACTGGAAAAAAGAGAAGGAAGCCATCTCCAAGATACGAAACATCAAGGAAAGACTTGAATCAACCCGGTCAGAGGCCCAGATTGCGGAACGGGACGGCAACCTTGCCAAGGCTGCCGAGCTGAAGTACGGCACACTCATCGAATTAGAAAAAACTTTGGAGGAAGAAAATAGGAAACTCGAGGATCTCCAGTCCGGTCAAAAGATGCTCAAGGAAGAGGTAGACAGCGAAGACATCGCCGAAGTGGTGGCAAAATGGACCGGAATCCCTGTTTCACGCATGATGGAGGGAGAAAAAGAGAAGCTCCTTAAAATGGAAGAAAGACTCGCCCTGAGGGTGGTGGGCCAGGAAAAGGCCATAGCTGCCGTGGCAAATGCGGTGCGCCGGGCCCGTTCCGGGCTTCAGGATCCCAACAGGCCGATAGGGTCATTCATATTTATGGGTCCCACCGGTGTCGGCAAGACTGAGCTTGCCAGGGCCTTAGCCCAGTTCCTCTTTGACGACGAACAGTACCTCGTCCGGATTGACATGTCCGAATATATGGAAAAGCACTCGGTTGCAAGACTGATCGGCGCCCCTCCGGGATATGTTGGATATGAAGAGGGGGGCTACCTCACAGAGGCCATCAGGAGACACCCTTACTCTGTAGTCCTCTTCGATGAAATTGAAAAGGCCCATCCCGATGTCTTCAATGCCTTGCTTCAGATCCTGGACGACGGTCGTATGACCGATGGCAAGGGCCGTACGGTGGATTTCAAGAATACCGTACTGATCATGACCTCCAATGTGGGGAGCCAGTTTATTCAAGAGATGGGGGGCAAGGACAGCGGTGAAATGGAAAAGGCAGTAACGGATCTCCTTCGTGCCACTTTTAAGCCGGAATTCCTGAATCGCATAGATGAGATCGTCATATTCAACACCCTCGGTCCCGAAGAAATCAAGGAGATTGTGGGGATCCAGATCGGCCTCCTGAGCAAGCGTCTCGAGGCAAGCAAGATAACTCTGAAACTGACAGACAGGGCAGAGGAGTTCCTTGCAAGCACCGGCTTTGATCCGGTCTACGGCGCAAGACCCCTCAAGAGAGCGATTCAGCGCTTTATCCAGGACCCCTTGGCAGTAAAAATCTTAGAGGGTTCGGTAAAAGAAGGGGAACATGTGACCATGGATGCACAGGAAGGGAAGGTGGTCTTTGAGTAAGGGCTAATGCCTGTTCATTTTTTCCCTTAATTTTCGTGAAACCTTGAAGGTGACGGTCCTCCTGGAGTTGATAATAATCGTTTCGCCTGTCTGGGGATTTCTCCCTTTTCTGGCCCACTTGAATTTCACCTGGAACTTGCCAAAGCCCGGGATGAGGACATCTTCTCCTTGAGCCAGGCTCTCTTTGACTTTCTCGAACAGGGAGCCAATGATTTCAGAGGCCCGCTTCCGGTTCAGAAACGTACAATCCAACTCGGGAAATAAAAACAACTGGGAACCTTTGCGTTTTCGTTTAAAACGTACAGTTTCCATCACGCTATTGACAATACGCGCTTTGTTCAAACTCATATTGTTCCGCCCTCCTCTCCTGCCCCCCGCTCTATGCCCTATGCGCTATGCCCTATGCGCTCCGCACCAAACTGCATATCATGAAGCTGCTTGAACCGTCCGTCCAGACTCAGTAACTCCTCAAGGGTCCCTGTTTCCACAATTCTTCCCTTCTCCAAGACGAAAATACGGTCTGCCCTCATAATTGTGCTCAACCTGTGGGCCACAATCAGGATGGTTAGCGTCCCCTTCAACCTTTCAATTGCCGCCTGGACAAGCCTTTCGCTCTCTGCATCGAGGGCCGAGGCCGCTTCATCCAACATCAGAATGGCGGGGTCAATTAGTATCGCCCTTGCAATGGCTATCCGCTGCCTCTGCCCGCCTGATAAAAGGCTCCCCTGATCCCCTACCATGGTCTGGTAACCCTTTGGCTGGGCCATGATAAAGTCATCGGCATTGGCAGCCTTGGCAGCCTCTATTATCTCTTCCCGGCTTTTCTGAGGGCTCCCGTAGCTGATGTTATATTGAATCGTCTGATTAAAAAGGAGGGTCTCCTGGTTCACAACCCCTATCTGCTTGCGAAGCGATTCTAAGGTCACATTACGGACATCGTTTCCGTCAATGGTGATACTCCCCTCTGTAACGTCATAAAAACGGGGTATCAGGTCTAAGAGCGTGCTCTTGCCAGCCCCGGTAGACCCCACAAAGGCCACCATTTCCCCCCTTTTGAGGCGGAAGGAAATACCCTTGAGCACCAGATCATCGGGTGAATAACCAAAGCTCACTCTATCAAATTTTAGAGACTGGTTATGACGGGGGAGCGATTTTGCCCTCGCATTATCTCGAATATCAGGCACCTTTCCCATAATGCCAAAAACCCGCTTTGTGGCGCCCTGAAGGGTCTTGATCTGGTTGTTCACCAACGCCAGTCTCTTTATGGGCCTGTAAACCCTTGAAAAAGCATACGCCATCGCCATAATCTCTCCAAGGGTATGATGAAAATAGACCTTTCCAACAATCAAGACAGCCGGCATGACTAAAAAGACAACTGTGTCCATCATCGGACCGAGCCCTAATTGCCATCGATTCCAGTGCATGACCTTTTTGTAGAGATCTTCAGCCAACTCACTGAATCGCTTCACCTCACTCCTTCCCATAAAAAACCCCTGCACCAATTTAAGACAGAGGAGGGTCTCATGATAGGCCGAAGTAACCTGTGCAATCGCTTCCTGCAACCTGAAAGAGTGTTTTTTGACCTTCCTTCCGAATAATCTGACTAAAATAGCAATCAAAGGCACCGCAAAGAAGACCAGCAAGGTCAGCTTGAGATTCATCACAAAAAGATAGGCCAAGAATACCAAAGCCGTCAGCGGGTACTCAATAAGCCCCAAGAGCACTTCGGCGATGAGCCCCTGCAGCACGGCGAGGTCAGCCGTGGACCTGGCAATCAGTTCTCCTGATTTTCGCTTGTGATAGAACCCTAATGAAAGAGAACTGAATTTCCTGAATAGATCTATTCGGACCGATTTAACCGCCCTGTTAGAAAACGCGGCAGCAGCAAGACCGCCAAAATATGTGGTGATGGATCTGATGAAGACGGCTACAAAGGCCACTAAGGTGAGGATCCCGAGGAGGCGGTTCGGGGTTATCCCATCCACAACGGTCAGTTCGGTCCGTTTCCAGGAGAACCATGAGCCGGAATCAAAATGAATCCAGGGTATTTTCCAGGCAACAGGAGATGTCCCTGTCTTCATCCCTTCATCTATAAAGGGTTGCAGGAGGTAGGCGGGAACCACCACAAACAAAGAGGAGATGGCCATGAGGACTAATGCACAGATGACCATTCCCCGATGGCGCCTAATGTAGAAGGCAATATCTTTGCCAATGATAAAATCTAACATGGGAAGCTGCCGGATTCTGGATTCTGGATTCTGGATTCTGGATCTAAATCAGAAAACATGGCAGTGCAAATTGAAATTCCGTAATCCAAATTAAATCCGCCATCCTTCCCACAGGCACATTCCAAGGTCTTTAACCCAAAATCTAAAGCGCTCCTATGAGCCTCGATATAACAATCCGCTGCACCTCAGAGGTCCCCTCGCCTATGTCTAAGAGTTTCTGATCCCTGTAGAACCTTTCTACGTCATACTCCTTCATCAGACCGTAACCACCGTGGAGTTGGACAGCGTGGTTTGCGCAACGATACATGACTTCGGAACAGTTGAGCTTGGCCATGGCGGCTTCCTTGGAAAAAGGCTTGTCATTATCTCTTAGCCAGCATGCCTTGTAAAGTATGAGACGGGCGCACTCTATCTCAAGGGCCATGTCGGCCAATTTGAATGCATTCACCTGGAAGTGGGATATCGGTTTGCCAAACTGCTCCCGCTCTTTACTGTATTTAAGCGCTAACTCAAAACATCCCTGGGCCCCACCCAAACCCATTGCCCCAATAGACAGACGTCCCCCGTCCAAGGTTTGCATCATTTGATAAAACCCATGACCTCTTGGACCTAAAAGGTTCTCTCCAGGGACACGACAATCATCAAAATATAGTTCGCTGGTATTGGATGCACGCCACATGAGCTTGCCATGCATCTCCCTTGCCTCGAATCCAGGGGTGCCGGATTCAACAAGGATACACGAAAGCTCGGGCCGGCCATCATCACGGTTTCCAGTGCGGCAGAGACAAGTCACCCCTGATGTAATTGCAGTAGAGGCATTGGTAATAAAGATTTTACTCCCGTTAATGACCCATTCGTCTCCGTCCAAGACCCCTGTGGTCTTGGAATTGCCGGCGTCAGAACCGGCATTAGGCTCAGTCAAACCAAAACCCCACAGGGCCTCCCCACTGCACAATTTCGGTAGGTATTTCTCTTTTTGCTCCTCGCTCCCAAAATAATAAAGGGGACCAATCCCTAAGGAATTGCCTGCCGCTACCGTGGCGGCATGTGATCCATCCACCCTGGCAATCTCCTCGGTGGCGATAATATACGAGACATAATCCATCCCCTGGCCGCCATATTTTTCAGAGACAAACATTCCGAAAAGGCCCAGATCGGCCATCTTCTTCATGGTTTCATAGGAAAATTCCTCTTTTTCATCCAACTCCCTTGCAACCGGTTTGATCTCCTTTTCAGCAAAATCACGCACCGACTTCCGCAGGATCTCCTGTTCCATCGAAAGACTGAAGTCCATAATCACTCCTTATAATTAAGGGATTACGAATCGAGGACTTGAAAATAGAGTTCGCAATTCCTGAAATTCCTCTAACCCTAATGCCATCATTTTATAAGCGTACGCAAAAATTTTGTCAATTAGAAAAGCAACCTGTGGATATTGAATAAAATCGTGCAGGATACCACTCACACAAGATCAAAAGGCCAGCTCAAACCCATAATCAGATTTGTTGGCGTAATTCGGAATTGCTTGATTAGCTGTGCTTTTTGGTATATGTTGAGGGGCGTAAGGCGTAAGGTTCTGGGTTCAAAATGCAGGTCGAAGATCCCGTTTTTAAGCGGGAATGCAGGATTTCTATTTTCGATTAAAGCGTAAGGAGGCCTATTATGAAAGGACCCGTAGGATTGGTCAGGTCCGACAAGATAGATGGATACGAAAATCTGGGGCCGATCTATGAATGGTCGGAGGGCAAGGCATATCTCACGATTGACAGGGTGTCTTTCAGTAGAAAAACCGGTGCGATTCTCTGTTACGTCAATCCTCCGGTTCATCAGGTGGGAAACCCGGGCTTAGAGGCCTATTTAGAGGGTCTGCACAAGGTCCATGAACAAAGGGATGTTCTTGAATTTCTCATCCTCTACGGGGCTAATGACCCTGTCCATGCCGGCGGGGATCTCAAGGAAAGCTTGAACAGACTGGATAGCACCCTAAAGACAAAAAAGGAGAAGGCCTCTGCCGGCGCATCAGGAGAAGAGATAGACCGGCTCTTTGACTGGGCCGATAACCGGTTAAAGAAGGGCATTTCACTTCATGCAATTGTCAGGAATATAGCTAAATACCTGAGGGTCGTCGCTGTCTGTGGAGGGGGTACGCGATTCGGCGGTTCAGCGGAGATTCCCCTGATGGCCGATTACTTGGTGGGCGATTCCAGAAGCGGCATGTGTTTCAGCGAGGCCATGATCGGCCTGATACCGGGTTGGGCAGGCATCGCCAGGACACTGATCAAGGCCGGTCCGGTCAATGCGGCATTTATGACCATGACATCAAAGGAGGTAAAGGCCGGTCAACTCAAGAAAATCGGGACCTATAATGAAGTGGTCCACATTCCTTTTCCTTTTCCGATAAGGGGAAAAACCGGCGACCCGGATGCTGACAAAGCCCGTTATTTAGCCGCCTTGGAGACCCACAATGATGACACCGGATTTCTCCTTCTTCCAAAGGCCCTGGAAATAGCGACCTGTCCGGAAGAAGCGATCCCCAAGGTGGGTGAGAAGGAAAGGCTGATCCTGGCTGCGAAAGAGACTGTTTCTCAAGAGGTAGCCAAAAGAAAGGACCCTGAAAACTATTCTCATCTCTGGGGGAAATCCTTACGAGAGGTAGAAGATCAGATGATTCGGACGGGAAGGCCCCTCGCCCCCCAATCCATAGAGGCAATGAACAAACTTCTTGAGGATTATGATCCATCTCAATTTGATGAAAGTTCATTCGTTGAAAGAGAGATGAAGGCAGATGCGAGATTATACCGCGATCCCAGATTCCGTGCAGGTCTGATCGCAACACTCCAACAAACCGTAGCAGATTACAGGGAGGTTGAATAATATGAAACAGTATTTTGAAAAAATGACGCCTATAGGAAAAGAACTTAGTGAAAAGGATAGAGAACAAAATAGGGAAAACGCCCTTGAGATATCAAAGGTGGACGAAGATATCGCCGAGGCAGTAGAGAAAAGAAAACTGGCCGGCATCCCGGCCGAAAGGGTCCACAAACGCGGAGAAAAGACGGCCTGGGAAAGGATCGACCTTTTAGTTGATCCCGGGACCTTCTTACCCTTAAACAGCCTTTATGATCCCGAGTTCAACCAGGAGGGATCCACCGGCGTCTTGACCGGATTAGGTAAGATATCGGGCAGATACGCACTGATCATTGCCTCGGATAACAAGGTCCTTGCCGGGGCATGGATCCCGGGACAGCGTGAACATGTGTTCCGTGCCCAGGATATTGCGGAGCAACTGCACATCCCCCTTGTCTGGGTCCTCAACTGCAGCGGTGTCAAATTGACTGAGCAAGAAAAGGTATACGCGGGTAGACGGTCCGGCGGAAGGACCTTTTTCAGGCATTCAGAGTTGATTGAAAAGGGGATACCCGTGATCGTGGGCATGTTCGGCACCAATCCGGCGGGAGGCGGCTATCATGCCATCAGCCCTGCCATTATTTTCGCCCATGAAAAATCCAACATGGCCGTGGGCGGCGGCGGCATTGTGAGCGGCATGTCTCCCAAGGGGCATTTTGACCTTGAGGGCGCGGAGACCTTGATCGAGGCAACCCGGCAGTTCAAGCAGGTCCCGCCCGGCAGCGTCAAAATCCACCATGACAAGACCGGATTTATGAGGGAGGTCTTTGATACGGAAGAAGGGGTGTTTGAGGCCATCAAGAAATGCATGGCGGGCATGCCACAGTATGATCCTTCAACCTTCAGGGTTGCAGAACCGGCAGATCCGCTGTATCCGCCAGACGATCTCAATTTTATCGTTCCATCTAATCAAAAGAGGACCTACAGTATTGAACAGGTAATGGCCAGGCTCTT
>CAZFSF010000113.1:0-8742 GCA_964522045.1 uncultured Desulfobacteraceae bacterium | reverse complement strand
CAACGGTTCGTAGGTGATATTTAAAAGTAAGACCTGTTCCATATCTCGATCCCTAGTGCCCATCCATAAATGGCTATTTCCCGCAATCTCTGTGTCAGATTCGGATTTTAATCCTCGAAATACTACAATGTATTCCTGTGGTTAAAATCCTCATCTTCCTTGACCCTGCAAAAACTATCTCATTTCTGAATGGACACTACGTAAATTAGAGGGGATAAAGTGACTGATTCACCATTTGTTCATCTTCATGTGCATACCGAATACAGCCTCCTGGATGGCGCTATCCGGATTGATAGGATGTTAGACAAGACGCGTGCTTTAGGAATGGATAGTGTGGCCATTACTGATCATGGCAATATGTTCGGGGTCGTGCAGTTCTATGATCAGGCAGTAAAGGCTGGGATCAAACCGATCATCGGGTGTGAGATATATGTGGCCCCCGGGGACCGGCGGGATCGCTCCCCATCACCGGGCGGGGGGCCTACTGCCCACCATCTGACCCTGTTAGTCATGAACGAGGTGGGATATAAGAACCTGAGCAGGCTGGTAACCTTAGGGCACTTAGAGGGGTTCTATTACCGTCCCCGCGTGGATATGGAACTTCTCAGGGAATATAACTCCGGCCTTATCGCCCTTTCGGGATGCCTCAAAGGGCCTGTCCCTTATCTCGTAAACACCGGGCAAATTGAGTCTGCCAAGGAAAAGGCAGAGGAGATGGCAGCTATTTTTGATAATGAACGGTTTTACTTAGAGGTGCAGGCCAATAAACTGCCTGATCAGAAAAGGGTAAACCGTGTGCTCAGAGAGATCTCCCAGGATCTCTCCATCCCCCTAATCGGTACAAACGATTGCCATTACCTGAATAAGGAGGATGCAGAGGCACACGACGTGCTTCTCTGTATCCAGACTGGGAAATCGATAGACGATGAGAAGCGACTCAAGTTTTCCTCTGACGAGTTTTATTTCAAGTCCCGGCAGGAAATGGAAGAGGGCTTGAAAGGTTATGAGGAAGCCTTGGACAATACCGTCCGGGTGGCAGGGCTTTGCGAGTATGAAATGAGTTTCGGTCAATATAAATTCCCGATGTTTCAGGTGCCGAAAGATCGAAGTCTCAATGACATGTTGACCAGTGATGCAGAAAAGGGGCTTGTGAGGCGATTGAGCGAGAAGGAGGAGGAAGAAGGTCCCCTTTCTGAAGAGGTTAAAGCCGAATACCGCAAGAGGCTCGATTTTGAACTCTCTGTCATCCTCAAGATGGATTTCGCCGGTTATTTTTTGATTGTAGCCGACTTTATCGAATACGCATTTCGCAATGATATCTCTGTAGGCCCCGGCCGGGGTTCGGCCGCCGGTTCTTTGGTGGCCTACTGTCTGAATATAACAGACATCGATCCAATAAGATATGGGCTCCTCTTTGAGAGATTCCTCAATCCTGCACGAATCAGCATGCCTGATATCGATATCGATTTCTGCATCAACGGAAGGGATCAGGTCATACGGTATGTGGCGGAAAAGTATGGGCGGGACAATGTGAGCCAGATCATTACTTTCGGGACCATGAAGGCCAGGGGGGTTATAAGGGATGTCGGCCGCAGCCTCAACATCCCCTTAGGAGAGGTGGACCGTATTGCCAAGTTGGTGCCTGAGGGGCCTGGTGTCAAGTTGGACCAGGCTATTCGGGAAGAACCGGAATTGAGGGCATTGGAAGAGGGAGAAGGCCCTGGCAAAAAGCTCCTGAGGATATCTCGCATCCTTGAGGGTTTAGCGAGGCATGCGTCCACCCACGCATGCGGCGTGGTTATTGCGGATAGGCCCCTCGTGGAATACCTTCCTCTTTATGCGGGGTCCAAGGGCGAAGTCATGGCCCAGTTCACCATGGAAAAGATTGAGCAGTTAGGCCTGATCAAATTTGATTTCCTGGGGCTGAAAACCTTGACGGTGATCAAGGAGACCCTCCGGCTGATTAAAAAAACCACTGATAGTCGGATAGATCCGGGCAAGATCCCTCTTAATGATGCGGCCTCTTATCAGCTGTGCTCTGATGGAAAAACGACCGGCGTATTCCAATTAGAAAGCTCCGGTATGAAAGACCTTTTAAGGAGACTCAAACCGGAGGTCTTTGAAGATATGATAGCCCTGATGGCCCTATATAGACCGGGACCGTTGGGGAGCAATATGATCGATGATTTTATCAACGGAAAGCATGGCAAGGGAAAGATAAAATATTTTCTTCCCCAGCTTGAACCGATCCTGAGGGAAACTTACGGGGTGATACTGTACCAGGAACAGGTTATGAAGATCGCCCAGGTCCTCGCTAAATATACCATGGGGGAGGCGGATGAACTCAGAAAGGCCGTGGGAAAAAAGAAACCCGAGCTCATGGCAAAACATAGCGCAAAGTTTGTAGAAGGAGCCACTGCAAACGGGGTTGAGCCTAATATGGCCAAGAGACTCTTTGGCCTGATTGATAAGTTCGGGGGTTACGGGTTTAACAAATCCCATTCCGCGGCCTACGCCATGATTGCCTATCAAACGGCTTATCTCAAGTCCCATTACCCGGTGCAGTTCATGGCTGCCCTTTTGACCCAGGATATGGGCAATCAGGACAAGACGATCAAAAACATCGCGGAATGCCGGACAATGGGGATTGAGATCCTCCCACCGGATGTCAATGAGAGCCAGGCCGACTTTTCCGTTGTGGAGGGGAAGATCCGTTTTGGGCTTGCTGCGGTCAAGAATGTCGGTCTGAAAGCAGTGGAATTAGTTATTGAGGAAAGGGACAGACATGGCCCTTTTGGCGATCTGCTCGATTTTTGCCGGCGGGTTAATGGGTCCAAGGTCAACCGAAGAGTCCTTGAAGGATTGATCCAGTGCGGGGCATTTGATTTTACGGGGGCCTACAGATCCAGGCTTTTTGCCGGCCTTGATGATGCGTTAAGGATCTGCGGTGCAAACCACGACCCCAATCAACTGAATATGTTCGGCCCCTTGAGTTTTGGAAACGGGGAATCAGGGGGGTTCCTTGAACTTCCTGAAATAGCCCAGTGGAATGAAAGAGAGATGTTAAGGAGGGAGAAGGAGTCCTTGGGTTTCTATATTACCGGGCATCCCCTGGCCAGTTTTCATGATGAGATAGAGCGATTCACGACCTGCCTTGTGCATGATCTTCCTGCTCAGAAGGACAAAAGCCAGGTCAAGATCGCCGGTATTGTAGAAAGCCTGAAGATAAAGCGCACCAAACGGGGTGACAAGATGGCCGTTATTCACCTTGAAGATCTGACCGGCTCTACAGAAGTGGTCATATTCCCGGATCTCTTTACTGCCGTGTCTCCGCTCCTCAAAGGTGATGAACCCCTCCTCATAACAGGGGGAGCGGAAATAGGGGATAGTGCGGCCAAGATACTTGCAAAGGAGATTGAGACCTTAAGCTCTCTCAAGCTGAATTCAGTAAAGGCCATTGCGCTCACTTTGGAGAGTGGAGACCCTTCAAGGGAGGTTTTGGAAGACCTGCGGGATATTGTGTTCAGGTATCCGGGAGAGTGCAAGCTCATTTTCAAGGTGGGCGTGCCCGAAGGAAAAGAGGTGATGGTTTCTGCCCATGGTCGTTTCAATGTCATTCCCTGCAACGAATTCCTTGCCGAGGTTGATGGGCTGTTAGGGCACAGGGCGTGGAAACTGTTTTGAATTGAATATTGACTATTGAATAGTGACGATTGGTACCTTTGAACCTATGAACCCTGAACCTTTGAACCCCTACATCTGGATTCATCAGCACTAATTTCAAGTTTCCAGTTTCGAATTTCCCCGCTACAGTCGGGATCTTCGACAAGTTTGAACTTTGGAGACATTATGGATTTGTTTTTTTCGAGACGAAAAGGTGAGCGTGCTATTCTGGTATTTCTGATGGCGTGCCTGTGTGTGCCCTGTTTTTCCATGTTTTCCCGGGCCGGGGAGGAGGGAAAGATGATTAAGAGGTCTGAGCTGGTAGTGCGGAAGGCCTTCGGGGGCGGAAGATGGTTTCCGGGGGATGGCAAAGAGCTTAAGTCAATGGTCGACGGATACATAGAGAACGCCCGGGTTGATAAGGTTCGGGGCAGGATTGTGGGCGCCATTGCGCCGCATGCGGGGTATATCTATTCCGGGAAAGTGGCCGGATATACCTTTCGTGCCATCAAGGACAACGCCGCAAACCGGGGCCGGCCAGAGGTTGTTGTGGTGCTTGGGCTTAGTCACCGCGGTGCATTCCAGGGTATGGCGCTTATGGATGGAGACGCCATTAAGACCCCGCTTGGGGAGTCCCTCCTTGACAAAGAGGCTGCAGAGATATTGGCGGCCGAGAGCCCCCGGATATATTTTGATTACAGGCCCCATGTGGGTGAACACTCGGCTGAAAACGAGATCCCTTTCGTACAGAGGGCGTTACCTGAAACGAAGTTGATAATCGGGCTTATCGGAGACCATGATCCCCAGACACTCGATGATCTCGTTAGAGCGCTTGATACCCTTTCCAAAAAGAAAAAGATCTTAGTCATTGCCAGCAGTGACATGCTTCATGACCCGAATTATGATCTTGTTACTAAGACGGACAGGGATACCTTAGAGAAGGTGAGGTCCATGGATTATGCCGGGATCGGGAAGACTTGGGATTATTCCAGACAGATCCTCTGCGGGGTAGCGCCGGTTGTCGCGGTCATGCGATTTGCAGAGCTTAAGGGCTGCAGACAGGGAACGGTTTTGCAATATCGCAACAGCGGGGATGATTTCCCGGAGAGTCGCGGCCGATGGGTTGTCGGCTACGGATCAGTGATTTTTGCAGAGTCTAAATGATCCGCGGTGAGTTCAGATCTTTCAAATTTTTAATGAAAGAAAATAATCGAGTATGCCGGCGGCCCCATGCATCTTATTTTCAGCCTGCTGCCATACGATAGATTGTGGTCCTTCTATAACGTCGTTTGTTATCTCCAGGCCTCTGTGGGCAGGGAGACAATGCATGACCCGGGCATCTTTTGACGCTATGCTTAAAAGGTCGGCATTGATTTGATACCCTTGAAAGGCGTCTAATTTTGTCTTTTCCTCCCCTTCTTCTCCCATGCTGACCCATACGTCGGTATAGAGGATATCAGCTCCTTCCGCTGCCTCTTTGGGGTTGTCGAGCACTAACATTTTGGCGCCTGTTCTTTCTGCCATGTCATTTGCCTTATTCAGGATATCCGGGCGGGGAGAGTACCCTTCAGGGCAGGCGACATTCATTTTCATGCCGGCTAAGGCGCAGATCAGTAATAATGAATGGCACACGTTGTTCCCGTCGCCGATGTAAGCGAGAGTTAATCCCCTTACCGCACCTCTGGTTTCAAGGATAGTAAACAGATCGCAGACTGCCTGGGTCGGATGTTCGAGGTCGCTCAGGCCGTTGATAACCGGGATGCCCGAATAAAGAGAAAAATCCGCAACGGTTTGATGGGCATAAACCCTTGCAACAACGGCATCGAGATAGCTCCCTAACATCCTTCCGGTATCTTCAATAGGTTCCCCCCGTTTGATCTGGAGATCGCCTGGCGCAAGATAGATTGCAGTGCCCCCGAGTCTCAGGATGGCCGACTCAAAGCTTGTGCGAGTCCTGGTAGATGGTTTTTCAAATAAGATGCCTATCACCCTGTTCCGGAGAACGTCGAGGGCTTTTCGTTCCTTGATGGCCTCCTTTAAAATTCGTGCTCTCTCAAGGATTGCAAACAGGTCCTCTGAGGTCAAATCGTTTGCTGTCAGGAATGAGCGTGCCATTTGGTGCCTCCGTGAGACCTTTGCAAAACGCCCCCTTTTGCCCAATCTCTATGTTGCATTCGGATTATAATCCTCGAAATATTCAATATATTCCTGTGGTTAAAATCCTCATGCGCCTTGATTTTGACCAAAATTGACCATTTTTCAAAGGTCTCTCCATGTTAAGTGCCTAAAGTGCCTAAAACTAAGACCAGTATTTGATGTTAAATTTTACCTATAACCGGATTCAGGATAAATTTCAATTAATTATTTGCTTTTCATGTTGGGGCACCTTTTGTTTATTTTGACATACGCCACCTATTAACATATATTTCTGAAAAAGTAATGTGGACAGATTTCGTTACTCAACTACTCAACCACTTAACAATATCTGGAGTCGATAGATTCAGGAGCGCTTTTTGATTGCACCATCCGAGAATATGCCAAGCGAGTACAATGCCTCTGAGGAGGAAATCTTTAAGCTGATCGATATTATTGAAGATGTGGCCAAGGGAAAATATTCAAACGACATTATGGAGTTTACCAAGCCCGGCCATTCGGAAATGATTCAAAGGGTTGCCGAGGCCATCGGGATGATGATGGTCAGGGTAGAGGCAAGGGAGGTCCGGTTGGAACAATTAGTCGATGAGCTCCGAGATCTGAACAGATTATTAGAGAAAAACACTACACAGACAGTCATCGCCATTGCCCATGCCCTCGGAGCAAGGGATAAATATACCGAAGGGCATGCCCACCGAGTATCAGTTTATTCTGAAAGGCTGGCCCTAAAGATGGGGTTACCCGAGAAAGAAGTAGAAAAGATCCGGGTCGGGGGCGTGCTCCATGACATAGGAAAAATCGGATTCAGCGACCGTATTTTCAGCGATGAAGATATCCGTTTTAGTGATGGAATGGTTGCGGAGATCCATAAACATCCCGAAATAGGAGTGGATATTCTCAAAGATCTCACTTTTCTTGGGCCTATTCTCGACTATGTTCATTATCATCATGAAAGTCTTGATGGGGCAGGCTATCCCGAGGGTCTAAAGGGGGATGAAATCCCATTAGGGGCCAGGATCATAAGCGTGGCCGACTGTTTTGACGCGGTTACTACAGACAGGCCTTACCACAGAGGGATAACAATAGAGGAGGCCTTTGCCATGCTAAGAGAAATTAGCGGGAAAATGTCTCCTGAGCTTGTCGAGGCCTTTATTGAGGAGATCAAAGAAGAGGGCACTATCTAAAAAGGGTTTGATCAAGATAGCTAAAAGCCAAAATTAAAAGCTCCGTATCATCCTCAATAACCGTTTTGATGCTCTCTCTGTCAATATTGTACTTTTCCCTAAACCCGGTTTTAAAGACAAATTCCCGGAATAGATCGATATTATAGCAGGCTACCATGACCCTCTGCTGTTGACGCTGGTCAAGATGCTGTGAGCCGTCTCTGTTGGGATGAAACAGGAGCCCTAACATCTTGTCGTTCATCTCAATATAAGGCGGAAGTCCCTGGTCATCCCTCCATCCCTCAACGCTTTGAACCTTCTTTTCTTTCACACCCTCGCATCCAGGGGTATCTAAGAGGTAGAAAAATTCTTCCCGCGCTGTTCCGCCTCGACTGACGCCCGAGGATCTTCCCAGGGGATAGAGGCGGCAGGCTGTAGGACGGTCATCATAAATCGTGCAACCGGCAGGGCCTACAAAGGGGCATATTCCCTCCTCATCCCCCATCTTTACAGATAAGATAGGAAACCCGGATTTGGGGTCCAATCGGTAAAGGGTATATCTTTCAAGGAAATCATCGGAGTGAATCCCCAGGGCCTTTCTTATCCTCAGAATATCGTAGGGGGTCAGGGGGAGATGCTTATTCCGGCAGCAGCTATTGAAACATGATAGCCGGTTGTGGCATGAGAAGCTGAAGGTGTCGATCAGGCCCAGCCGCTTTTCATCCGGTGGTGGCGTATCTAAGAACATAAGGATATCGCTCGTTGCATTCGGGCAATTACCGCACATGTTTCAGAGTATGTCAAAGTTGACATAAAATGAACTCCTTTTTCTTGCGCCCACATCTCAAGGTCAATAGTAGCGTAATTGCAACAGGGATTCAGGCACCTGAATTCTTATTGCGGGCAATCCTCCGGAGGCGAAGGAGACGGAATGGGGGCATTTTGTGACCTTTGACCTTGAAGAGAAGGCTCAAGTCTTTATGGTTCGGATATCCAATTTTCACATTTGAGATTCGGGATTCTGGAAAACTCCCTGATGTTGTTTGAAATAATCGTTAGACCCAGACTTAAGGCATGAGTGGCTATCAGTGTATCAAGAGGACCGATTGCTTTCCCCTTGGATTCCAGAAATACCCTTATTTTTCCATAGCATTCCATCAGTCTTTTGCCATGAAAAGGAAGAATGGTCAGTGGTAGCAGGAATTCGTCGAGAGCCACTTGATTTCTATTTTTGTGCCTGCTTTTCGCAACTCCATATTGCAGTTCTGCGTGTGTTATTGAAGAAACCGCAAATTCATGAACTGGATATTGTTCAAACTTTCTCAATACCTGCTCTGGCTTTTCATTTATAACGTATATGCAAATATTTGTATCCAGTAGGAATTTCATTGGAACATTGGCTCGCGCTTCTGATCTTCTCCGGGTTGATTTCGCTCGATTTTGAAATCCTTATCAAAATGGTTCAGGCTGTCAAAAAGAGATTTCCATGAACTTTCTTTAGGTAATAAAACGATCGCCTCACCCTGTCTTTTGATATACACCTCGCTACCCGTCATTCTAAATTCCTTTGGCAATCTGACGGCCTGGCTTTGCCCATTCTTAAACAATTTTGCCGTTTTCATTTTATCCCCCCTGTACATATATACTAAAAGTATATATTCAAAATGCTGTTTGTCAAGAGGAAACTGTGTGGGATACTATATAGGGACGCAGTTTCATTGTTGCGTTATCTCTATTGGCCATGCGCTACCGGCCATAGTGG
>CAZFSF010000112.1:0-8757 GCA_964522045.1 uncultured Desulfobacteraceae bacterium | reverse complement strand
AATTTTCGCCTTCCTTGATCTTGAACAAACTATCTCATTCTCGGACAGCCTCCTATGGGGTTGCTCTAGTCCCCGCTACGCTGTTTTCTTCCAGAATTCCTGAATGTTAAATCCTTAGCCACTTTTTGATGGTTTCATATACTTCCGGATGATTGAGAAGATCCATATGCTTCAAATTGCGGCCGACCCACTGATGGGTTTCCGGAAACAAAAGATTGAATTCAGCATTCTTATGACGCCCGAAAGCGCTGCGCAATGTCACGAGACCGTCTCCGATAAGATTATCACCGAGCTTGTTTGATTCTTTGCCGGTGGTTGCGGCTATTGAATAACACTGCACGCCTTTCGGCAGAGGCACGGGGATCCGCTGATCCACTGAAAATTCGAATCTGTCGTGTCCTTTCCAATCGTCGTCCACTACATTGCCATAACGCATATCAGTAACGCCGCAGCTCCGAATTTTTCCCAGGCGAGAAAAGGGGGCGCTATACGGGCTTATTTTTAGGATAATATCGATCCAGTTGCCGCCTTTCTCCAATGGTGACCCGTGATGCGGCGTGCCAAGAAATACGATCTTTCGAAGATGATTCAGCCAGGTATGGCCGGATGTTTTACCGTAATGGCAGGCGCTCCGGGAAACAAGCCCTCCCATGCTATGGGCGATGATGAAAAGCTCTATCGGTTGAGGCGATTGATCTATGATTGTTTCAAGGAGGTTGGAAAATTTTCTACCGTTTTCAGAAACATGAAGTCCGGTATTATAATGTACATACACCGGAACGAATCCCAGGTCTCGTGCCAGGGCCGCGCCATGGTCGTGCCCCTGTCTGTTCCATTGCAAATCATTCATACACGATCCGTGCACCATTATTGCAAGTCTACCGTTGGATTGCTGAATCGCTTCGGAAAGCGTTTGTTCATCCAATGGTTTTCCATTACGGCGTAACTGCATGGGAATGGCAAGCGGATTGTTCCTGGCGACAAGATGATCACCGAGGACACCATTCAGTGCGGAAAGAACGGCTTCACGACCGGGAGATGAGTCCTTTTCTCCAAGCATCGAGCTGAGTCGGTCGAGCAGAGCATCGATTCCGTCCCCCACCAATTCGGTAACAGTACGGATGTCCCGGTAAACCATTCCTGTGATACCCCTTGTCCTGTATTGATCTGGTGCGCCAAGTATCCCTGAAAAACTGGTTATCGTGTGATGTAATGATTCTACGATATCGGTAATGCCGGTAATGGCGTCAATCGTTAAACTCCCTACGCCGCGGAGGTCTGTTAACCGGTTACTGGGGTTTCGGGGCATGATTCTTCCTAATGTTTTTTTTGTCGTCAATAAACCGGTAGCTCGATCCCCTGCCACCTACCGTGTCAAGGGCAGACCCCAATCCTACGCCCTAACTTGATTTTACAGAATGAATAAGAGTCAAGGGGAGCGTTGTCCGCTATCTTGCTCATTTAAGCGTCTGCTGAGTAATTTGAAAGCATGCCTTAAAATCAGACCTCTTAAAAGATGAAATACACTCTTCTATTAATTTCCCTTCCTCCTTCCTCCTCGGTTCAGGAAAGCGCTTGAAGAGTTCCTGAATCCCCAGGGCCGCTTTCAATGCATCGGAGCTTTTTTCAGGGATGGTGATCAGGACGCCCCGGGTTCCCTTATCAGGCCAAAGGGGGATTATGGCAACGTTATTCTTTTTGTCAACGAAGGCATTTCTGTTGTTCCGATCCAGTCTGAATGTGGCATGTGAGAAATATGGGGAATCGGGATCGGCATCCATGACCTTCACTGTGCCGGAACCCTCCATAACATCCGGGTTTACCTTTAATACAAGTATGCCGCTGTCCGGCAGGAGGCGGTCATATCCGGTGAGCTGGCGATTTTCCACGAGATAATAACGGCTCCAGCCACCGCCCCATCTCTGCTTTAAGGGTATTTTGACGGCAAGGGTTTCGCCCTTTTTTGAAAGTGGGGATAGAAAAGTCCATTTTGTGCTGCCGGGATTTACCAGGAGTACCTGGTCCGGGGATATCCAACTCAATCTGATTTTTGTGAAGGAAGAGATACCTTGCGGGGGTTTTGTTCTTTCTATGAAATGTTGAGACATGATATCCCACGGTCCCATATATATGGCATGATGCCTGAAGCTGGGAAGCCCGGAAGCGTCAGACTGACGCTCGAAGTCATACAGTCACGGAATAAGACGCTTATCCTCGTATATACCACCGAGGGCGTGGAAAAAATCATGGGCAAACATTCCCAAATGGGCATTTTCCGCCGCCACACTGACGCCGCCCCGGAATGTCTGCCCCCCCTTTGATTCAACCGGCACATATCTGACATTTTTTCTTACTCCTGAAAGCATGCCAGGATTGGCACAGTAGCAGATCATTCCGTAGCCCTTTCCAGGAGTGGTAAAGGCCCCGTGTACGATAATTATATGTTGGTATTGGGAGAAATCCACCTCTTTCTCAACAGCCGACATAGAGTCCTCAATAAGTTTTTTGACCCTTGTCCTATCAACTTCAAAATTATAAGGGCTTACCTTATATTTTCGAATAGGGTCGGGAAGCGTTATCCACCCTCTGAAGTCGGCCTTCACCCATGTCAAACCATACGATTGCTCTTTTACATATTTATTAAGGCCTCTGACCACTTTTTTTCGGATTCGCTTTATGGGAAATCTTGGTTCTACGTCAGGGAACCGAACGGCAAGTACAAGTACATGCTGTTCACCTATGGCCTGTCTTGATTGTGGCCCTAAAATACTATCTCCGTCTGAACCATTGGCCAGACCACCCTGCAAACCTTGTAATGAAAGGAACAAGATTGCTATTAGCAAAAAATTATTCTTTAACAGTTTCATCGTAAGCCTCATGGGACACATCCGCTTATTTCATTTTTAGCTAAAATTTTTTCAATCATCTTTTGATATTACAGAAATATCTAAAAAGCGGTAACCCTCACGAAGGATATGCTCTCTTGGTTTTATTACAACCTCATGGTGGAAGATCGGACCGTTGGTAACCACTGTGTGATATTCGCCTTCCTCTCCTGAAGCATCAATCCCGGCATTCTCCATTTCGGTAATTACCTCATCGTTGAGTGTACGGCCTAAAAAGCCGCTATCTAAGGTTCCTTGTTTTACTGCGATAATCGTAGCCATGAAACCGAGTTGGAAAAACTTATCTAAGAGATCCCTGCGTGGCTTTTTCCAAAGCGGCTCATATGATTGAATCTTTACAGATGAACAAACACGTTCTACCCATTCGAGATGAGCTTCTAAGTCGATATCTCCAAAAACTCCATACTCAATCCCTTCCTTTCTAAATTCGCTAATTGTGTCTGTAAAATGTCGTTCATAGTTCTCCCAAGAGGATTTACGCATGACGAGAGGGATCCCCAATGCCAGAGCTTGCTGTTGGAGCACGGAAATAGGCAGGCCGTGGGAACGAGATGTTTTACCATCTTCTCTCAGCATTGTGAGAAGGGCCTTTGGGATCGCCCCATTTTGGATAGCGAGGTAAAGAGCAAGACAAGAGTCTTTTCCGCCACTCCATGAACAAAAAAATGGCTTTCCTTTGATTGGGTTCATAATGGCTTCCTTTGCGTATAGTATTCTTTGATCTATTTTGTATCAACCGGGATCTCGGACACGAGGTGTGCAAGCCTGCGAACACCTTCCTCAATTTGTGAGTCGGGCACGTAACTGTAGCACAGCCTCATGTGTTCCTTTCCGCTGCGATCGTGGTAGAACGCCGGGCCCGCACCATATGCAACTGAGGTTTCCTCGATCGATCTTGGCAGAAGCGCCTCAGTGTCAATTTCCTTTGGTAAGGTAACCCACGTATAAAAACCTCCTTGCGGTTTTGTCCAGTGTGCACTTTTTGGGAAGTAATTCTCTAAGGCGGCCAACATAGCGTCTCTTTTCCGGCGATAAATTTCAACGGATCTGGACTTCTGCCGTTCAATCAACCCCCTTGAAGCGAAAGCCAAAGCTACATATTGTCCGATAGTTGAAGAACATTGATCTTGACCTTGTTTGGCCAATGCCAAAGTCTCGATTAATTCTTGCGGTGCGGTAACCCAACCTATGCGCATGCCCGGGTTAAAGATTTTTGAGAACGTATTGATATGTATAACGTTCTGTGGGTCCAGGGATGCGAGCAATGGTGGAGCTTGATCCTCAAATCGCAGATCACGGTATGCTGCATCTTCTATAATGGGCACATTATATTCAACAGCTATTTCAATAATCGTTTTTCGACGCTTTTCTGAAAGCGTAACACCGGATGGATTTTGGAATGAAGGAACCAGGTAGATAAATTTGGGACGCAACGATTCACGCTGTAAGTCTTTAAGTGTCGATCTCAGCGCATCCGGCTGCATTCCTTCATCATCTAATGGAACACCGGCAAAGCGACCCTGATAACCTTTAATAACCTGTAGGGCAGCTAAGTAAGCCGGTTCGCCAACAATGACCATATCGCCAGGATCCAGCAAAACTTTGCAAATCAGGTCTAAGGCTGCAATGCCGCCTGTTGTTACCAGGCATTCATCAACTTTTGAGGGTCTGCCTGATTGTGTCATATGTTCTGCCAGCCATTCTCTAAAGGGGGTGACGCCGGCTGTCGGTCCATAGCCTAAAACGGCCCGTCCCGTTTGTGCGAGGACCTCTTGAAAGATTTCTTTGATTTCTTCCAGGAGAAAAACTGCCGGATCGGGAAGTCCACCGGCAAAGGAGATGACTTCAGGCCGTTCAGCTAATTTCAACATTGCAGCAACATCTGAATGTCCCATTGAATCGATACGATTAGAATAGAGGGTGTTCCACTTCATTTTAACCTGTTCTCCTATAATGAGTCAAAAGAGAGAGCCAAAGCGCATTAGCCCGGGGCAGTGAAGATTAGATCTGGCAGGGTCGCGAATTCGCGAATCACAAAATGCGGGGTTCATCCGAAATCGCTCCGCCAGGGGCTAAATTCTCCAGCCAGCCAACTGGTCTCAAACTCATCGTAAGCCCGCCTTGCTGCCAACCACCCGTCCATAGTCCAATTGGGGAGTTCGGAGGTAACAGTTTTGTATTCTTTCTCTGTAAACTCTAATCCTGCTTTCTTAGCAGTTCTTAAACGTGCTTCTTTTGATTCCGCTCAAATCTCTCCAATTTTAATGTTACAAGGTTATAACTGTCGGGGCATTGTAGCACAATGGTATCGCCTTGCCACCAAGGAAGATTTCCTCCAAATTGGAAGGTAGAAAGGCTGGGAAAAATATCATGGTAGAAAAATCCACATAACCCGCCAGGATTATGACAACTGATCTCAAATGTATCCCCCGTCTGATGACAAGCACTGCATTCACCTTTTACGCCTGTAATCGTGGCCATAACTTTTTTACCAATCCCCGGATCTTTTGCCATTCTTCTTACCCCCCCTTTCAAAAATAGAAAAGTGCATAACCTGTAAACCCCGCAGTTAGCGTAATTTGCATTGCAAAGTTGGACAGATGATAATGGAGCATGAGGCAATATTTCAGGCAGAGGTGCCCTCATGCTTCATCAATCATCCTTTTAATCACATGGTGAGTTTCTTTGCGATCTTTGCGACATGCTCGCCCTGGTACCTCGCTCCGGCAAGCTCATTCTCGCTCGGCAATCGACTGCCGTCAGCTCCTGCGATAGTTGAAGCCCCATATGGCGAACACCCGCTAATATCATCCAATGTCATTTGTCCCTGAAACGAATAGGGCAGACCGACAATCACCATGCCGTGATGCAGCAGAGTTATGTGAAAACTGAGGATTGTTGATTCCTGGCCCCCATGCTGGGTATTTGAGCTTGTGACAACACTTCCCACTTTCCCGACCAAGGCCCCGTTCATCCACAGATGTCCTGTCGCATCAAGGAACTGTCGCATCTGGCCGCACATATTGCCAAAGCGGGTCGGTGTTCCAAAGATGATTGCATCGGCTTGGCCCAGCTCATCTATGGTGCATACAGGCACATCGGCCTGCTGTTTCTGGGCTTGGACAGCACCCATCTTTTCTAAAACGTCTTCGGGCAGAGTCTCTGGAACCCGGCGCAGTATGGCTTCAACATCCTCTACCGAGCGTACTCCTTCGGCGGCTGCTTCTGCCAGTTTATAGACGTGTCCATACATCGAATAGTAAACGACCAATACCTTCATAATAACCTCTTTTCTAACGCTAACGAAAGCATCAGGTGTTGCGAGAAGCGGCGCTCCAAAAGGGGCGCCGCTTCTCGCAATCACTCTGCATGCATATGTTCTGTTTCAACCTATGGTTTCTACAAAGTAAGCTTCGTCCCACAGCCCTGTTTCCACATCTAAAGATGAAATAAAGTCACGGAACCGCTCAAGAATTGGTGCTTCTGATAATCGTTTGAGTTCTTGAGCCATATTGTCCGGAGATACTTCCCCATCCGACTCCACGTATAAATGTATATGGTCTGGGGCTAACCACAGGAGACTGGCAAAACCACCCACTGCCTCACTACAATTCGTGATAGTATCACTTATGAAGTCGATCGCAGTTGCTGGCTCCGCAAAAGCTGGTCTTCTGCCAACCACGTTCCAGGCAAAATGGTACTTGATCTCAAGCATCACATCGTCGGGATTACGGGCCAGTTTTTGCAGAGCCAACGCCCGTTGATACTTTACATTGTCGGAGTCAAACAGTTTTTCGAAGACAATTTCTGCAGAGTGGGCTTTAGCCTCCGGTAGAGTTCCCTGCCCGGATGGTGTGACCAGTTTCAGCAACGGCTGAAAAGCATGGCATTCAAAAGAAGTAGGATTCTGTGTTGACCGGTTTAGATGACAAAGCACTTCTTCTTGAAAGCTCAAATCCTGGCAAAAACTACACCTGCCATGAATGAATGGTTTGGACGACTTGGCACACTCCTGACATTTTACAGGAAAATGATTGCGAGATAACGTTTCCTCCAAATCCATATCTCCTTGAGGATCGTATTGGGCAACTGAAGTGCTCAAGGCAAGTTGCCCTTAAAGACAAAACGCCTGTTTCAGCGGGCGGCGAAGCCGCTCTGCTGGAAACAAATGTTATGTATTTATTTGATCAAATCCTGGTTGCTCCGATTTATTTAGTGTCCATCCAGAAATGAGATAGTTTTCGCAAGGTCAAGAAAGATGAGGATTTTAACCACAGGAATACATTGAAGTATTTCGAGGATTAAAATCCGAATCTGCCGCAGAGATTGCGGAAAATAGCCATTTATGGGTGGGCACTATTTATGTTTCCCAGTTGGTTAGAATATCTCCAACTTTTTCATTCACTTTATCACGCGCCTCTCGTCTCTCATAACCCATTGCCAATAATTCATCATAATTCGTCTCTGCATGACGGATATGAGCAATCACAGCAAGTCGCACCGCTTCTTCATCAAGACTCTTGGCTGCTGCTGAACGGCCAATGCGGCCAAGTTCCTCTCCGCACTCGTCACATATTGAATCTCGATTCGAAATGAAAACCTTTATGTCATTGCCTTTTTTCAATATTCATATCCCCGAGCGACCCAGTAATGCCAATCTTCAATATAATAATACCATCCCATCGCCTGTTCTTCTTCATTAGATGCGTCAACAACTGTTTCATTTTGGATTCGACCTTCCCTGTCTGGATCTTCTTGTATTCTTTTCATATTCTGCCCATACCGTATCAAACTTCCTTTATTAACTTATAAATATTTTCTCAAATGCTATAGTTGAATAGAACTATTGCTGATCTTTGAACCCCTCCCTGAGCACCTTAAACCGACCGGTGTTAAGGTCTATGTCATAGATGTTGAAATTGGTACGTATATCTATCCCTTTGTAGTGCACGGCAAAATTTATCGCAGAAGACCCCTCATCCGAACTTTTAATCCGGTGAAAGACACCGCGCGGCCAGACCAGCATCGCCGGACCTTCGTAGATAACCACGCCGTTTTCAACAATCTTGTAAGGAGTGACTTCAAAGTCTCTTATTTTACCATATTTTTTGATGTAGATATCTACAAACCTTTTGCCATGGAGAACCACCAGATTGTCGTCCTGGTGCGGATGCATGTACCAGGGTCGTGCCACATCTCCCACAGGTCCCGGAGAGATGGCCCTGCTTGTATGGATTACGCGATCAATGGCGTCAATCCTGGGGAGGGCCTGAGTGGGGATATTGTCGAAAGTAACACCTGGTGTGTTTCGAAAAACATTGAGCGGAATAATTTTGTAAAATCCCGGTATTTCTTTAAAAATTGTCATTTCATTTGACATGATATATGACCCCTTTACATAAATTTTCAACAGCCGCGAGATTAGCCCAGTCCTGCGCCACTGTCTTGTTGGGCCACAACCGTTGCCCATGGTCTGATATTTCTCAACGCACGTCCAAGCTTACGCTCAGCGACTTCAGTGTCGTGCGCAACCTGTGCACGCAACCAATAGCCATTAGATAGACCGAAAAACCGGCACAACCGCAAATCGGTGTCCGCCGTGATGGCGCGCTTACCGGAAACAATTGCGCTAATGCGTTGTGCGGGAACGCCGATCTCCTTTGCCAAGCGATACTGACTTAGCCCCATTGGTTTGAGAAACTCTTCCAGAAGGATCTCACCGGGGGTTACGGGTTTAAGCTTGATCATAATTAATTCACCTCAATGGTAGTCCACAATTTCGACATCTTCTGCGGTCGCTTCCTCCCAACGAAAGCAGACACGCCATTGATCGTTGATACGAATGCTGTAC
>CAZFSF010000111.1:0-8810 GCA_964522045.1 uncultured Desulfobacteraceae bacterium | reverse complement strand
GGGTATGGCCGGGGTGGAGGATGTCAAAGCAGCCGTTGGTAAACACGACCCGCTTTCCCAATCCCTTGATATAGTCGCATTCCTCTACTGCCGCTTCAAGGGTCTTTATCTTGTTATGGTAAGAGTTCATCTCAAAATCTCAGGCCGGTGCTTTTTCGGCAGATGGTTATCTGCCCGCCCGTGCTAAGCTCACACAGAAAACTTTTCCGCAACCTCCCTTTTTGAGTATTCGGGCACATTCGTTTATGGTATTTCCAGTGGTGATCACATCATCTACCAGGAGGATGGTTTTCCCTTTGACTGTATCCCGGTTTTTTAACTGAAAGGCCCCCCAGACATTCTTTTGTCTCTCTTTCTTTGCGAGCCTTGTCTGCGGCAAGGTGTATCTTACCCTTCTCAAAGACAAAAAGTCCAGGTCGGACTTCAAACCCTTTGCCACATGCCTTGCCAACAGAAGGCTCTGGTTGAAACCCCTTTCCCGCACCCTTTTTGGATGAAGCGGAACAGGCATGGTCAAAAGATGACCCGGGTTTTTGATCCGCTCTTCCGAAAATCGGGCGAGGAGTGGGCCTAAGGAACCGGCCAAAAAGCTCTTCGCCCCATATTTGAGCCGGTGGATGGCCTTCAAAATCGGTCCTTCGTAACGGTAAGGGGCGCAAGCGGATTCATAGAATGGTCTTTTTCTCAGGCAATCTTCGCAAGGATGGTCCTCTTTTATATCAGAAGGGAAGGGGGCGCCGCATATGGGGCATTGGGGCGAGGTAATATGGCGGAAATCGGCAATGCAGGTCGGGCAAAATGAGAGCGAATTATCTCCTTTGATTAGAGGGACCTTCCATAGAAACTGCCTGCAGATGGCGCATCTCGGGGGATAGATAATATCGGCCAGTTCTCTTAACAAGTTCATTTTTCTACGGTTTTGGATTGCCTTACAAACTCTTCAAACGAACACTCCCGGTTAATGCCCCGGCAGGCCCACTTTGCCATCTCCCAGGTTTCCTCGTCGTTTACGTTTGCACTGTAGTAGGGCCAAAGGGAACAGCGGGCCGGCTTGACCGGGTGGATTGCGCACCCCTTCCCTCTTTGGTAAAATATACAGAAGTTGTCCTCCCCGGTTTTAGCGTAGATACGTCCGTTCCTCTCTTCACAAAACCGGGAGAGAAAATCGTCAGCGCTGATTTCTAGAAAGACGGCAATTCTTCTCTGCTCTTCCTCGTTCATAAAAATGCCGCCTTCGCCATAACAGCAATCCCCGCACATTTTACATTCGAATGCTTTCATTAAAAGTGCCTAAAGTGAGCTAAAGTGGGGTGTCGATGTAACGGGGTATTGAACCCGAAACCCTGAGCAATTAGCTTATCAATTTATCCAGGTCCCAGTCAACTAAGAGGCGCAGTCTCCTGTTAGCCCCCTTTTTTCTGTAAATAAGATGGCCGTTTTCGAGTCCGTACAGGAACAGATCCTTCGTCGTCGCAACATCATGACGGCAGTATTCGGCCAGCTTTTTCATTTCCCCCTGCCTGAACCATTCCACCGCCTGGAGACCATCGGCTGTTTTTCCGTGCTTTAAGGTCTCTTTAGCTAAGTGATCGAGGCCGAGCCGGAACCCGAGGCGTTTGTAAACATCTTCCAAGATGTCAAAGGTGGGCAGGGCCTTCAGCTCTCTTTCTGTATAGGCGCCTAAGACCTTGTAGTCAAATTTCTTGATATTAAAACCGATGATCAGATCAGCCTTTGCCAAATGATCAATAAGGTCGCTAATCTTCTCTTCTTCAAATATCAAAAACCGGTTTTCAAGACTGTCAAATATGACGGCTACTGAGATCCTCATCAGATGGGCGTTTTGCCAGCCACCTACGTCCTGGGCGGTCTTTTGCGTCTCAAGGTCGAGGTAAATGATCCGGGGTCCCCGGGTCTCTTCCTGACGCGGCTCTTCCTGCACGGAGAAAGGCGCAGGTCCTGTCGCGACTTTTTCATCTGACATTTCACTCAAGGGGATATGTCCTAACAGCGCTTCAAGGATCAGCCTGGCCGCCCCTTTGTCTAACGGCTTATTACCCGAGCCGCATTTGGGTGAATGAATGCATGAGGGACACCCCACCTCACATTCACATCCTTTCACAATCTCCCACGTCTTTTCAAGGAGTTCTAAGACAGACTCAAAGCCCCTCTGTGCCAGACCCACTCCCCCGGGATAGCCGTCGTAAATGAAGATGGCGCTCTTTCCTACCTGAGGATGGTGTGGATAGCATATGCCCCCGATGTCATTCCTGTCACAGAGGACAAAGAGGGGGAAGATCCCGATTGCGGCGTGCTCTATGGCATGAATCCCCCCCATAAAATGGAGACCCTTTTCCTCCACAAAGCGCTTTATGGCCGGCTCTATTTCAATCCAGAATCCGATGGTCTCAAAGATCTGCGGGGGGAGGTCTAAATCGAAGACCCCTATCAGTCCCTGGCCCGGCAACGTCCTCTTTTCATAACCTGTAATCACTTCAGTGACCTTTAGTTTCCCCTCTCGCACAAGGAACTGTCCCTTGGGCATGCTGCGATGGACCTTAATGATCTCGGTCTCCTTTTCGCTTCGGGTCCGCGTAAAATATTTGAGTTGAGAGCGGTGGACTATGATATCTTTTTTGTCGAGTATCAAACGGTCAACCTCGTATTGGCGGGCTCGGTGAAGGTAGATCGCTCCCGGATGACATTCCTTAAATGCCCTGATTCCGTCAACGGTTCCGATGGCCTGTCCGGTCTCTTTTTCAAAGATCGTAAATGTCTCGCCAGCAGAACGAATATTTACCGAGAGTTGCGGGTTTCGCTTTGATGAAAACCAGGCTGGCTCACCTTCTGCAGTCCTGTTTAATAACCCCTCTTTTTCCAGCTTTTTGAGGTGTAAGGCAAGGTCGCTGCCCCAGAATTTCTCGTCTTTAAGCGTTACTGGGATCTCTGCTGCCGCACAGGGGAGATGCGCCTCAACAACATAGGGGTTATTGGGGTCCAGGACAGCGGCCTCAAAGGGCCTTTCAAAGAGATCTGCCGGATTTTTCATGAAGTACTGATCCAACGCATCCGGTTTGCCGACCAAGATCACCATCGATTCCCTGCCTGAACGCCCAACCCGTCCCCCCCTCTGCCAGGTATTTATGATGGTGCCCGGATAGCCCACCAATAGGCAGATATCAAGATATCCGATATCGATCCCCATCTCTAAGGCGCTGGTTGAAACTACCCCTAATAGGTCGCCGTTGGCCAGCCTCTTTTCAATGAGTCTCCTTTCTCCGGGCATAAAACCCGCGCGATAGGAACTGATCTTTTTCCTGAACTCTGGTGATAACTGGGAGACCCACAGATGGATAAGTTCGGTGACTTTTCTTGCCTGGGTAAAGACAATGGTCCTGAAGCCGTTGCGGATGCAATCTACAAAAAGCTTTGCCGAATAGAAATTGGGGCTTTCTTCCGGGTTGAGGAAGAGAAAATGCTGGCCTGCCTTAGGGGTTCCGCTTGATCTGACCACTTCGAGCCTTTCCTCGATCAGTTTTTCACCAAAATCCTTAGGGTTACTGATTGTTGCTGACAGGAGGATAAATCTTGGAGATGAACCATAGAGATTGCACAATCTCTTTAATCGCCGGATGACTTGATTGAGGTGTGATCCGAAAATACCCCGATAGGTGTGGACTTCGTCCAACACAACAAAGGAGAGATCCTTAAAAAGTCCCTCCCAGTTGTGATGATGGGCCAGGATTCCACGGTGCAGCATGTCCGGATTGGTGAAAAGGATTTGGGGGATATTTTCCCTGATCTTTTTTCGGCGGTAGGGTGTCGTGTCTCCATCGTAGATTTCAGCAGAGATTTTTGTGCTTTTGATCCCCTTCAGCCAGAGGGAAAGATTTTTCAACTGGTCCTGTTCGAGGGCCTTGAGGGGAAAGATGTAGATCGCCTTGGATCTTCTATTCTTCAGGATCTCCTCTATTACCGTGATGTTATAGATCAGGCTCTTGCCGCTCGCCGTTTCTGTGGCCACAAGGAGGTTGGACCCATTCCTAAGATGTTCTATCGCCTCTGCCTGATGGCGGTAAAGCTCAGTCAAACCGAGCTTTTGCATGGTTTCATGGATGTCTCCATGAAACCCCACTTGAAGTCCGTAGTTGGGCTTACGGGGGGGCAGGTAACGGTGGGATATAAAGGCGTCGCGGAACCCTGGATGGGCCTTTAAGGCTTTAATGTATTGGGAGAGGGTCACGGTCGAGCAGCTATTCAGGATCGTTAGCGGATTTTTTGCCGAATTTTTTCTGAAGGGCCGCTGAGATTTCTTCCTGATTTGCCCTGGGATTGGAGAGCTCTTTCCTGCGGACTTCCTCATGTGTGCCTTTCAATATATCGCTCATAAAGGTGTCGTTTTCATCGCTCCAGGCGCTCCAGCCGTCGATTCCAATATATTCATTATAGGAGGTCTCGTAATAAGGATCGTAGATCCGGACCCCATTTTTTTCGTCATATTCGTAGCGCACAAATTTCCCGTCAAAGCGCTCAAAATCCTCGTCCATTAGTCCCAGCTTTTTCAATAGTTTCTTATGTTCCTCTTTCACCTTCATCCTCAATTCCTCGTCCTTACCTTCTTCTCCCATTCAACAATTCTACACCCCCAAGTCCAGTTTCACGGATTCCAGTCTGTCCTGATCCTTCTCCCATTTAAGGAGTAGTTTATCTAATTCCTCGCGGATATTCTTGTATTCGGCAAGGAGGGGCACGCTTATCTCTTTATCCCCGAAAATATGAGGATCTGCAAGTATTTTTTCCACCTCGCCCTGTCTCGATTCAAGGGCAGAGATCTTTTCTTCTAAATGCTCAAGCCGGTCCTGGATCGGCTTCAGGGTGTCATAGATTAGCTGCCGTTTTTCCGCCCTCTCCCTTTTTTCCTTTTTGCGGTCCCGTTTCTTTTTGTCCGCGTGATTTCTGTCTTTTTCCTTTGCCTTTGAAGACTCAGGGTCCCGGTCATTTGAGAAATCCCTCTCCCCCTTCTCAAAGGTGCTGTCGGTCTTGATGAGATGTTCATAATATTCGTCTAAATTGCCCGGATATTCTACGATCCCTTGTCCCCTGATATCCCATATCTTTGTGGCTAATCCGTTGATAAAGGATTGGTTGTGGGAGACAAACAAAAGTGTCCCATTATATCCTTTTAACGCATCGATCAATCTCTCAGAAGACTCGATATCAAGGTGGTTAGTGGGCTCATCCATCAGCATGAAATTTCCGGGATTTACAAGAAGCTTTGCAAGAGAGACCCGAGCCCTTTCTCCACCTGAAAGGACCCCGATGGTCTTGTCTACGTCACTCCCTGAAAAAAGGAAGGCGCCACAAACAGCCCTGACAAAACCGATGCTTGCATTGGGAACCACCTGGTAAACCTCTTCGACCACGGTCTTTTTGGGGTTGAGCAGATCCGAGTGATGCTGCGCAAAATAAGCGACACTGACCTTATGACCCAATGAGATTTTGCCCCTGTCCGCTTCAATTTCGCCTGCCACTACCTTGAGTAGGGTGGTCTTGCCGCAACCGTTGGGGCCGATAATGGCGATTCTTTCCCCTCGCAAGCCCTTCAAGTTCAGGTCATCATACAGGACATTCTTACCAAACCGTTTTGACACACCTTCTATGAACACTACCTCTTTTCCACTTCGTACAACTTCAGGGAAGGAGAAATGAATCGTTTTTTCTTTTTGAAAAGTTTCTATCAACTCTATTTTTTTGACTAATTTTAATTTGCTCTGGGCCTGTCTTGCCTTGGTCGCCTTGGAACGAAATCGTTCAATAAACTTCCTCGCATCTCTTATCTTCTGCTCCTGGTTTTTGGCCCTTGCCTCTAAGGACCTGACCTCTTCCTTGCGGGCCTTGAGGTAGAAGTCGTAGTTGCCCTTGTAAGATCTCATCCCTTCGGTTTCAAAAGAGACAACCCGGTTGATCTGTTTATTAAGGAACTCCCTGTCATGGGAGACAAGGATCATTGCTCCTTTGAAGTTTTGTAGAAATTCCACCAGCCACCTTACGGATGGAATGTCAAGGTGGTTTGTGGGTTCATCAAGGAGGAGCAAGTCGGGCCTCTGGTAAAGAAGGGTCGCGAGGGCGGCCCTCATCTTCCACCCGCCACTCAAAGAGGAAACGGGCCTTTCAAAATCCGCAGTCTCAAAACCGAGGCCTAACAGGATTTTTTCCGCCTCATGACGTGGAAATTCCAGATCCAACCGGTTCATCTCCTGGTGAATCGCAGCAATCTGTTCACCCAACTTAGACTGGTTCTGTTTATTAGATTCAGTTTTCAGGGATTCTTCCTCCTCTTTGAGTCTGTTTTCAAGGTTTTTCCTCCCAGGGATGGATTCAAGAATCGATTGGAGCAACGGCCCTGACACTGCTTCATGGACATCCTGTGGCAGGTATCCGATGCGTGATTTCTTTGCAATTCTGACCTCCCCGCTTTCCGGAATGATTTCCCCCTTGATGATCCTGAGGAGGGTTGTCTTTCCCGAGCCGTTGCGACCTACCAGGCCTATCCTGTCAACCGGATTCACCTGGAGACCGATCTCGTTAAAGATCTGCCTTTCAAGAAAGTTGAGGGAAACTTTCATTACTGTGACGAGACTCATTATCTTCAAATCCTTTATGGTTTTGCTGCGTTTATATAAATGGTTTACTGTCGGTTTTCAAGGTGCAAATTTTCGCGTTAACGCGCACTTGTTATATTTCATTATTGGTGATATAAATTTTCAATAACTGTTCAGAGACCCATCGAAAAGGAGAGATAGGTGCCATGGAATTTGTCCGAAGCACAATAGGAGAAATGTTAGCTGGAATTTCGGCGGAATATCCTGATCGTGACGCCCTTATCCACACAGAAAGAGGAGTCAGGTTCAGTTATGGCCTCTTGTCATGGGAGGTTGGTCGTGCCGCAAGGGGGCTTATAAGGATGGGGTTTACGGCCGGGGACAGGGTGGCGTTATGGGCCCCTAATATTCCGGAATGGCTGATATCGATGTTAGCGCTCAGCAGGTTGGGCGCTATCACTGTCCCGGTTGATCCCGGCGCCGGGAGAGATGACCTGCAATTTATTCTTAAACAGTCAGAATGCAAAGGAATTATCGTTTCGAAGGGTCTGGAGGATGAGGAGTATTTGAATACGGTCCTTTATGCAAGGGACAATATCAAATCTCTTAAGAATGTAGTTGTAATTGCGGATGAAACCTTTCCGGAGACTCTCTTGTGGACCGAACTTACGGCGATGGGGGAGGACATTGATGCAGAACTGCTCAGCAACCTGGAAAGGGCGGTCAGCCCTGAAGATCCCGTGGCTATTATGTACACATCGGGCACAACGGGGAAGCCGAAAGGAGTTGTGCTTGATCATTCAAGCTTGATCAATAAGTCGATTTTTTCCACCGAGCGTCAGGGAATTACTGATCGGGACAGGATTTGCCTCTTTTTCCCCCTATTCCATATGTTTGGAAATACCTGCATAGCGCTCTCCGGGCTTATCAGGGGGGCGGCTCTGATTATGCCATGTGAGACCTTTGATCCTCCCAAGATACTGAAAACTATGCATGAGGAAAAATGCACGGCCGTTTACGGCTCCCCCTCCATGTTCATCGCACTCTTAGATCACCCCGAGTTTCGAAAAAAGAGATGGAAACCTGTCACCAAGGGGATAGTTGGCGGGGCTCCCTGTCCCATGGAATTGATGAAGAGGCTCGTGGAAGACGTGGGTGTTTCTGATATTACGGTGGCGTACGGTATTACAGAGACCTCTTCATGGCTCACCATGACCCATCCTGATGACCCCATCGACTTGAGGGTAGGTACCATCGGGACCTCCTTAGACTGCAATCAGGTCAAGATAGTTGATCCCGTTAAGGGAGAAGACCTCCCTCCAAACAGGCAGGGAGAGCTCTGCACCAAAGGATTTCTGATGAAAGAATATTATAAGATGCCTGGCGCTACAGCGTCGGCCATCGATCGGGATGGGTGGTTTCACACCGGTGACTTAGGAGAGATGGATGAAAAGGGCTATTTCAGAATTACCGGTCGTCTGAAAGATGTGATTGTCAGAGATGGTGTCGAAATCTATCCGGTAGAGGTGGAGGAGAGCATATATAAACACCCCGAGGTATCGGAGGTTCAGGTTTTCGGTTTTCCTCACCCTGAAAAGGGTCAGGAGGTGGCTGCCTGGGTCAGGTTGAAGGAGGGGTCCCGACTGTCAGAGATCTCTTTAGCCGCATATGCGAAAGACTATGTGAAAGAGGGGATGCTGCCTCACTATTTCAAAGTTGTTTCCAGCTTTCCGATGACGAGGAGCGGCAAGGTACAGAAATACAAATTAGCCGAAATGGCACGAGCGGAATACTCTGCAGAGCAAGAGGATAAGATGGAGGGGGTAGATATTATGAAAAAGGTCATAAAATCTGATAAAGCACCCGAGGCACTCGGGCCTTACAGCCAGGCAATCCAGGCAGGTGATTATCTGTTTACATCGGGTCAGGTGCCGATTGATCCCACTACAGGCGAACTCGTAAAGGGAGGAATTCAGGAACAGGCCCGTCAGGTTATGGCGAATCTGAGCGCGGTGTTAGAGGCTGCAGGTGCCGATTTCTCAATGGTGGTAAAGGCAACGGTGTATTTGGCAGATATCAACGATTTTGCAGAGTTTAACAGGGCATATGGCGAATATTTTGCATCAGATCCGCCGGCCCGCAGTGCTTTTCAAGTGGCCGCGCTTCCATTGGGTGCAATGGTGGAGATTGAGATGGTTGCCTTTATGG
>CAZFSF010000110.1:0-8932 GCA_964522045.1 uncultured Desulfobacteraceae bacterium | reverse complement strand
GTAAAGGCTCTGTTTTGACAAGGGAAAGGCTTGAATTAGGAATTTTTGGTGAAGATCTGGCCTTTAAGAAGATTAAGCGCTTAGGGTATAAGAAGATCTTACGAAATTACCGCTGCCCTTTGGGAGAGGTGGATCTAATAGCGAAGGATGGCGATACATTGGTGTTCATAGAGATAAAGACCAGGAAGGGAAGGCCTATCGGTTATGCTAAAGAGGCTGTAAATGCCAGGAAAAAGAGACAGCTCTCCAAGGTTGCCCTGGCCTATATGAAATCGAATAACTGCTGCGATATCAAGGCGAGGTTTGATGTGGTAGCTATCTGTCTTGGACGGGGTGAACCTGAAATCGAGGTAATAAAGAATGCCTTCGATCTGGCCTATTAGGCAGAACTTGCAATGAAAGATCCTAATACCACTGATAACGCAATCCCTCCGGGGCGTAGGCCCCTATGGGCCGGAGGCCGCAATTCGCAATCCGCAACCCCCAATGAAAAACATGGAACACTTTATGTGGTATCTACGCCCATTGGAAACCTGGAAGACATCACCCTGAGGGCGTTGAAAGTTCTCAAGAGTGTTGATATGATAGCGGCCGAGAACGTCAAACACACAAAGAGACTTTGTGAACGCTTCGACATTAAGACAAGGATTACTGACTACCATCAGCATAATCAAAGCACCAAGACAAAACAGCTTGTTAACAGGCTCAAATCCGGCTCAGACCTTGCCCTTGTAACCGATGCCGGGACACCAGGTATTTCAGATCCCGGAGTCTATTTGATAAACCGGGCGGTGAAGGCGGATATTAACGTGAGGCCTGTTCCGGGTCCGTCCGCTGTTGTGGCTGCACTGTCGGTGTCGGGCTTGCCTACTGCTCGTTTTGTATTCTTAGGGTTCTTGTCAAACAAGGCTGGAAAGAGAAAGAGAGAGTTGGAAAAGCTGGCCTCAGAGACCCACACCATGGTTTTTTATGAAGCCCCGCATCGTATTAGGGCGATGTTAAACGACCTGAGTGAGATATTCGGCGAAAGAGAGATGGTCATGCTTAGAGAGATGACCAAGGTATTTGAGGAGGCGCAAAGGGGAACCCCAAGCCATATCTTGAGATTTCTCACATCGGATAAAATCAGGGGGGAATTTACTTTGGTAGTTGCCGGGCATGAGTCTAAAGAGAAACCAAAAGGCTTGAGTCAAGGGGCATTGAACAGGATTGAAAAACTCATAAAAGAGAAAACGATGAGTATCAAGGATATTGCCGGGCGCATCTCCAGGGATGAAGACGTAACCTATAGGCAAGTGTATAAGGAATGCCTTGCCAGAAAGAGCGAGTTTGAAAGCACGAGAGGGACAGAGTTGATCAGAAAACTCAAGGTCAAAAACAGTTTGGGTCTTCATGCCCGGTCTGCCGCCAAGATAGTGGAATTAGGCAATCAGTATAAGTCTCAACTTTTTCTCAGAAAGGATGGTGACGAGGTGGATGGTTCCAGTATCTTGTCAATCCTTACATTGGCATGTCCCAAAGGGACCGAGATGGAGGCCAGAATCGTAGGAGAGGACTCGGAGCATTTCATGGAGAACCTGGGTGAGCTTTTTGAGCGGAAATTCGGGGAGAAGACATGACAAAAGGGGCTGTTACCGGAGAAAGAGAGCTGAGGGGGGTTGCTGTTTATCCCGACATTGTTATCGGTAAGGCCCACCTGGTAGACAGATCAAGGGTCAAGATCGTGTATCAGTATCTGGTTAATGGAGAGGCGTTAGAAAGGGAGGTTGAACGATTTAAGGAGGCTGTTCATGCCGTAGAGGCCCAGTTTCTTTCTCTCAAGAATAAAATGCCTGACAAGGTTAAAGACCAGAGCTTTATCTTAGACAGCCACTTAATGATCCTCAAGGACGGAATGCTCTACGATTCTACCGTCAACATGATTCTACAGGAGAGGATAAATGCCGAATGGGCACTCAAGAAATCCTTAGAAGAGATACGAGAAGCTTTTGAACAGATCGATGACGAATATATCAGCAACCGCATCAGCGATGTGGAGAATGTTACGGAAAGGCTCATCAGGACCCTTTCCGGGGATACACTCCAGAGTCTTGGAGAAATCAACCAGAGGGTAATTATTGTAGCTCATGATCTATCGCCGGCCGACACGACCGAACTGAACACCGCAAAGGTGATGGGATTCATAACCGATGTGGGTGGAAAGACTTCCCATACCGCCATTATGGCACAAGCCTTGGAGATTCCAGCGATTGTTGGGCTCGAATCCGCTACCGCCTTAGTGGAGGATGGGGACCTTCTGATCGTTGATGGAAGCTCTGGCGTGATCGTTATAAACCCTGACGATAGCACCATTATCCATTATCAGGAGAAGGCGCTTCGGCTTCAGGAATATAAGTCCAGCATAGCCAGGATGAGCCATCTTCCGGCAGAGACCCCAGATGGACACAGGGTTACCATTACTGCCAATATCGAGTTTCTGGAAGAGGTGGCCGCGGTCAAAGATTGTGGGGGAGAAGGGATAGGTCTTTACAGGACGGAATTCCTATACCTCAGAGGGAACGGGTTCCCGGACGAAGAAGACCTGTTTGAGGATTACCGAGAGGTCGTTGAGATCATGAATCCGGCTCCGGTGAGAATAAGGACCTTGGACCTCGGGGGCGACAAATTTGCATCAGAGATCGCAATATCCGAGGAAAGCAATCCTGCGCTCGGTCTGAGAGCGATACGGTTTTGTCTTAAAGAGCCAGAGATATTTAGGATACAGCTTCGCGCAATTCTCAGGGCGAGTCTCTACGGCAAGATTCAACTGATGTTTCCCATGATATCCGGTTTGCAGGAACTATTGGACGCAAAACAGATCCTGGAACAGGTCAAAGAAGATCTGAACCACGATAATATTGAATATGACACCAACATGGAAGTGGGTATCATGATGGAGATTCCCTCTGCCGTTGCCATGGCCGAGGTCCTGGCCCGCCATGTGGATTTTTTCAGCATCGGAACTAACGATCTTATCCAGTATGCCCTTGCAATTGACAGGATCAACGAGCATGTGGCCTATATGTATCAGCCATTTCACCCGGCTATTCTCAGGATGATCCGGCAGGTGGTCAGTGCGGCAAGGGATGCCGGAATCGAGGTTGCCCTTTGCGGAGAGATGGCGGGAGATCCTCTTTGTATCTCTATTTTATTGGGAATCGGCATCGATCGACTCAGCATGAATGCAAGGGCCATACCCCTTATCAAAAAGATGGTGAGGGCGATACCGATGAAACAGGCTAAGGCAGACTTAAAAAAGATAATGGCATTAAATACCGCCAAGGAGGTGCGGGCCTATATCTTAGAGGGGACCAAACGTATGTTTCCGGAATTAGAGGAAAAGGGATACCTCTTGGATTGAATATTGACTATTGAATATTGATTATTTAAGGACCAAAGGTCTGAACAGAACCAAGCCCTGACGGGGGGATGATTGATGGTTATTTTCAATGGCAACTAAACGGGATTCGGGCATAAAAACTGTTTGTCGGAATAAAAAAGCCGGCTATAATTATTACCTTAGTGAGTTCATGGAGACAGGGATTGTTCTGTTGGGCGCTGAGGTGAAGTCTCTCAGGGAAGGGAGGGCCAGTCTGGTAGACAGTTACGCAAGGGTAAAAGGGGGAGAGGTTTTTCTCTACAATATGCATATCACTCCCTATCCCTTTGCTCATCATATTGAGCTTAATCCTATGAGGACCAGAAAACTCCTCCTAAACAAGAGGGAGATAAAGCGTCTGATCGGAAAAACCGTGGAAAAGGGATACTCCCTGATTCCTACCAAGATCTATTTTAAAAGGGGGAAGGCCAAAGTAGAAATCGCCTTGGCAAAAGGAAAGAAGAAGTATGACAAGAGGCGGGTTTTAAAGGAAAAGGAGCTAAAACGCGAGATGGATCAGGTACGTAAACGTGATAAATATTGACATTTCATATAACAATTGTTATTTTTTTAAATCATAATAACCATTTTATTTGTCAACCATTTAAATTTATGGGGGCGAAACGGCTTCGACGGGGATAGTTGAAGTTCAGGTTGCATACCGAGGTTCCAGCTGCTCGTAAAACAGGTGGGTTTAACACAAATGCAGATGATTATGCATATGCTTTAGCCGCATAAATTAGGCTAACGTCTTCTCGGTCTTTGCCTGCGTGACCGAATAAGACGTCGATTAGCAGGATAGCCGCACTGTCAGACCTGTGGGACGGTAAAGCGAAAACTAACACAGGTTAGCCCCCTGGCAGCCATGCCCAATTGCGACCCTCGGGGCGAAACTGAAAAATTGGGCTAAGTATGTAGACGCCTGAATGGAATGTTTCCGGACGGGGGTTCGACTCCCCCCGCCTCCACCAACCAAAAATTAAATAATATCAATAAGTTAACGCCCTAGGGGTAACCCCAAAAAAGGCGATTGTGCCTAAAATTGTGCCTATTTTGGTTACCCTTTTTCATTTGCGGCCTCCATATACTGCCTCTCGAAGGCCGAGCCGTCCTGTCTTGTGAGGTTGGGAATATAACGGCCATAGGTCTTATAGACCATGGAAGTGTCTACGTGGCCCAGGGTTCTGGCCACCCATTCCGGTGTCTCACCCGCTGCCAGCGCCCAGGACGCAAATGTGTGCCGGGTTTCATACATGCGCCGATAAATAAGGTCGGTTTTTTTCAAAACCCTTGCCCATACCTCCCTGAGCTTATCCTGGAGGATTGGCCTTCCCTCCATATTTACAAACACATACGGGCGATCGAGGTGCTGACTCAGCTCCCTTTGCTGCTTCAGGCATTCTTTAATGCCAGGCCGGATTTGGATCCTCCGCCTGCTTTCCTCGGTCTTAAGGTCAGATTTTTCCCTATTGTACACCCTGCTCAGCTCAATATGGATGAACTCATCATCAATGGCGCCCCATTTGAGCGCGACCTGCTCTGAGGGCCTAAGGCCTGTTTGCACCGCAAATTCAAAGTAGGGCCTATACCAGGGCAGCATAAGATCCATCACAACTTGCCATTCCTCAAAATTGAAAGGACATACCCTGAACTTTCGGACCTTTGGAAGTTTGAGTCCTGTAAAAGGGTCGATAAGATCGGACCAGCCATACTCATCGATGGCGTCTCTTACGATAATCCTTAAAGGAATCATAACATTCTGGATGCGTTTGGCCGAAAGCGGCTGACCATAGCGGTTTTTTTTACTTTTTAGCCTTGCCACGAATTTCTTCATCCCCACCTTGGAACAGATTTCACTGAAAGGCATCTTGGCAAAATAGGGAAGATGGTGAGTTTTGAGAATTGTGGTATAATCTTTAATTTGGCTGAAGCTCATCCCCAATTTCATGTCCTCCCACCATTTCTTTACAGATTCCCCAAACAGTACGTGTTCAGGATTCTTTATTACCGTTTTTCTCTCCAGCATGGTGAAATACTCTTTCTTTTTGCTGTGAGGAAATCTTTCCGAGAATTCAAACACGCCGTTTTGAATTTCGGCCGCTACAAGATCAAGCTGCTTTTGAACGATACTTCTATTGGATGAAGTATCTTTCAGGCCCGAAGGTTCACGTACGCGCTCACTCAGGTATCTGAAACTCCATCTTGTTGAGGTCTAACCAGGTTCTGCCTTTCTGGTAGTATTGATCAATTGGTCTTTCAAGTCGCCAGTTGTTAATCCGCATCAGGTCTTGGTAGAGGTCTGAAAGGTTCTCTTCTCTGAGTCTTTCCCTGCCGGTGATTTCTTCGAGGACCAGGTTGACTCTGTCTTCTGAGAGCTCCTTTTTTTGATTGAAAAAATCATCAAGATAAGACATTTTGCCCGGGCTTTCTGCGCGTTTCATGAATTCTTCTGCAACCATATATGACGTATTTCTTTTTGATACGTAATCGATTGAAAAGTCCATGGTGGGGAGTACTGTGAGCTTCCCGCCTTGAAGGGGAGAGATGTAATTTTGATAATAATTGGCTTCTTTCTGATTAAACATTTTTACTCCTCACAGATGGTAATTGACGCTCATATTTTTCACTGAAGAGTAAATAATGCCTAAAACCTTCCTTTTTTGAGACACAGCAATATAGAAAGAAGCCATAATCCGAAGAGGAGGAGAAACCGATCATGAGAAGGTTTTGATAAGAAATTTATAGAATGACAGAAGCGCACCCTGTTTTCTCTCATCCCACTTCTACAAGTATTCTGCACCATACAAATCTTTATATAAGAACTATTTTTCCCACTATTCTGGGAATTTCTATAGGGGAGGCCAACCACAAAAACTCCCAGCGAATTCCCATCAAAATCTATCTTTCCTGAGACATCCTCAAACCAGCAATTTTCATCAGAACATATCATCTCGTTCAGCAAAGCGGGTGTTTAAGACGGTGAATGTTTTCTCGCGGCTTCACTTTTTCATCGCGTCCTTTGCGCAATCAAGAACGATATTCCAATCGATGTGTCCGTTTCGCAGACCCTTTTCGCAGTACTCACGGAATTCGGAAAATTCTTTTTTCCCCCTTGGTGTTCTGCTGAAGGTTTCAGCGAAGTCTTCAACGCGTACTTCAAAAACGATTTTTTGGCTTTTCATTCTCTTGACATCCAAGACCTTCTTTTGTGTCAGTGTACAATTTCTGGAAGATGATGCAGCATTCGTGTTCGATAGATATGAAACGAATCAGGCGAGGGTTTCCGGTGGGTTTATTGAGGACAAATAGGTCACCGCACATGGCGGCTAAATCCATTGTCGCTGCGGTCAATTGTGCAATGGTGGTAAGTGAGAGAATATTTTTCACCGCCAGTCGGAGCATTGTGGAGATCCTGCCATCGGAGCTTCGCACAAGACCCCAGTACCATCATCCTGGAACTATGGGGCACCGAAACACTGGGCACGCCTAATGTGTTGTGTAATAAAGAATAAGAGACGGTCCTATGTCACCACCAGGAAGTTATTCAGCGTGCCGAAAGAATTGGAACATACCTGACTATTATTTGGATCGTTCCCCCATTCCCCGTCCACGAGAAATCGGTATTCGTACCTGCCCGGAGGTACCATGATGAACTTTTTCCACCCGCTGTCATCCCCCTTTTTCATGGGATGGGTCTTCTCGTTCCACTGGTTGAAATCCCCCATGAGAATGACCACTTGCGCATTCGGGGCATCGAGGGAAAAGGTTACTCTTCGCCTTTTTATCTTTTTTTCCTTCTTTTTCTTTTCCATTTCTAATCCTCACATCGCAAAACCACTATTCCTTCCGTTCTATTGCTCACGTTTTTGATGTTCCTGCACTTCCTTGAAGGTAAATTGAATTGTCGAGGGATCAATGTTCACCACTTGAACCCGATCATCGGGCAACCCTATTTCTTTACGGGTAATGGCAAAGTCCATCTTCCCCGGTTGAGCCCTGGAGAGATCAACTTCGGCAATCACATTTTCCTTATCCAGGATGCTGGCATCTCGTCGCAGACCTCGGAGGGTAACCTGGAGATTGGAGTTGAGGGGTTCCAGGATTTCCATCTGAGCAGGAAGCTCTTTAATCCTGAGGGGAACCCTTAATGTGACTTCAAAATCCTGCTGCCCTGCCAAGAGCAACCAGAGAAAGCCGACAAGCCCAAGGGTCACCAGTTTGGTGCGCCAACGGTTGAGCAGAAAATAGCGGATCCTTTCCTTCCAGGTCTTGTCCTTGGGGCCTGAGGCGGCCAGGGCCTCCTGGATCAGTTGGTAAAACTTCTGGGGGTTCTCCACATGGATCATTTGGCCTTCCCTCGCCATGGAGACCTCCCCGCGTTCCTCGGAAACCACCACAACCCAGGCGTCACAGCGTTCTGAAAGACCTATGGCCGCGCGGTGGCGGGTTCCCCACTCTTTTGGCAGTCCTTCAGCCGGCGTGAGGGGGAGATAACAGGCCACTTCCGTGATCTCTCCCTGCCTGATGAGAATGGCGCCATCATGAAGGGGGGATTCCTTCTGGAAAATGCTTTTCAAAACTTCCGGTGTAGGTGCGGATTCAAGCTTTTGCCCCGCAGTCGTATACTCTTGGACCCTCTCAGCCCGTTCAATAATAATGAGGGCCCCTGTTTTCTGCTCGGCAAGAGCAAAAACCCCCTTTGCCATTTCCACAACCCATTCCTCGGATTTTCTCTGTCTGCGGAATCCCAATCTTTGAAGCGGATTCACCTTTTCCAGCACCTGCCGGATTTCCGATTGAAAAAGGACCACTAACAGGATCACCAGGATCTGCCACAGAAATTGAAACACCCAAGTGGTCAGGAACAAGCCCCATGCCTTTGCGATTGTAAACACGGCCCCTAAGATTAGAAGGCCGATAAGGGCCTTGAACGCCTTGGTCCCCTGAAACCACACGAAGAGATGGTAGGCCAGTACGCTGAGGAACAGGATGTCGATAAGATCCTGAAACTTGAAGTTGGCAATGATGGCGAGGATGTTCATGATTTATCTTCTTAAAAAAAATATGGGTCAGTCTCTCTGTCCTGGCAAAAGGTGTCTAAAAGGACAAGACAAACGGCGCATTTACTCAAGAAACCCCCCTGAGCCTGCGCCGGCAGGCGCGATGGGACTCCCGGATTTATTGAGAAGTCACAAAGAGCCCCAGAAAATCATGACAAATTCTCGGCTTCGGCCTCTTTCCCGACAACCGATTCCGGATCCGCCTTCACGCTTCCTTTCAACTCATTGGCAAACCAGAGCACACGTTGAGGAAAGGGGATCTCAATCCCTTCTTCCTCCAGGGCCTTTTTCATCCGCCAGAGCATTTTGGTTTTTATGGAAAACCACTCGCTCACGGGGGCCCAGAACCGAACCAAGAGATTGACGCTGTTGTCCCCCAGGTTGTCCACATAAACCACGGGTTCCGGATTCTTGAGTGCAAAGGGTTCGGCCTCGATCAGTTTCTTGATCAGGG
>CAZFSF010000109.1:0-9077 GCA_964522045.1 uncultured Desulfobacteraceae bacterium | reverse complement strand
AGAATATTCAGCGGGGTCTTTATAATGGGTACGTATTTGCCAATTTATGAAAGTATTTACGACTGATAAGAACCAACGTACCGATTACCGGCGGCTGTAGGCCGTCCGTTGGATTGGCTGGTTAGATGTCTTCTATCGCCTCGAATATTTAAGAAACGGTTTAGATTTTTTTCCCAATATATAAAACATAGCCATAATACTCTTTGTACGTATTTCAATCTCGGCGGTCACACCCCCTCAACCTTGCAGGCATTTCTTGATGCTTTCGCCTTGCATTGTGGTTATGCCTGGCCTTGGCGCGCCGGGCTCGTCAGCCCATCAGCAATGATTTCCGGGTAAGAATCGCACAACACACTGTAGAGCGCTGGCGAAATTCTGTCTTTGATGACGGGCAACTGTTTCACCATCCCCAGGATTTCAGAGATGTGGCGGGGGTCCATATCGACCGTTTCGCCGCGGGCCCTCGCCTGTTCTATGCAATTAACAATGGGGGTGTTGGCTTTCGCTATCCGGCCGCTGAGGACCTCAAACTCCTCTGTCGAGAGGAATCGTTCCAACTGAGCCGGATCATTGATGACAACTCGTACCAACCGGTTGGTTTCCAACTCGAATATCATCGCTTTCATGAGCCGGATAAGCGCTTCACGAGTATCAGTTGTCGTGCCGAATGACGCCTCATGCAATCGTGCCATCATGGCCGGGATCTCCTCGCTGAACAGCTCGAGAAACAGATCCTCCTTGCTCTTGAAGAACTGATAGAAGCTGCCTTTTCCGATTCCCACCGAAGTGATCAGATGATCTATGGTTGTGCCCTTTAGACCACGCTCCAGGAAGGATGCACGCCCTGTCCTTAGGAGTGAGGTGCGGATACGCTCTATCTCATCATTATTGAACGCTCTAGGCATGAGTTTTATCCTTTATCCACTGCAGCATCACATCAAGGGCCAGTCCCAGATTACCCATCTGGCAGTGACTGCCCGCATGTTCATCGTTCGTGAATACGCGCGAGGTGACTGAACGGGCGTTGGTCAACGCCTGGACCTGAATGTCATGCATCTTGTACGGCACAAGATGGTCCTCCTTTCCGGTGAGGATCAGGACGTCCTGCTGAACGCGGTCGGATTGGAGGTTCTCCTCGCTGAATTGTAAGAGTACATCAAATGCCTCAATTGGCGTATCTTTTCCGGTGATGTACATCAGGTTGTTTACGAACCATGAATACTCCAAGTCCTTCTTCACCTTCTGAACCATCAAATTATTGGTGAATTTCCTGAACTTCCGGAACATCAGTTTGGCTGCCCATTCGCCAAAGGCATTGGTGTATTTGAGCACATCGTACGACACGCTCCAGGCGATAACTCGGGAAATGCGCGGCTCGTGTGCCGCTGCTCTCAGGCTGAGCCATCCGCCCATGGAGATGCCTAGCAATGTCACATCATCCAATTTGAGATAATCCAGAACCGCCCCCGTTGGCTTCTCCCACTCCTGGTCCAAGAAAAGCCCGTATGTCTTCAATGCGGAACCCTGACCCGGACCCTCGAACGCAACCACATCGTGTCCGTGAGCTGCAAAGTAGCGCGACAAAGGGTAGAACTCCTCCATGAAAGAGTCATTTCCGCCGTGGATGACAACCGTACCAAGATTCTCCGGCCCTTCAGCGGGTAATCGCATCACCGGGAGAAAGCCCTCATCGTAGGGAACCTTGAATCTCTCAATCTCATCGCCGTCGAAGGCCTGATTAAATGTGGTGATGAATCGATCGTAAAGTTGCTGTTTCTCTGGATCATCACGTTTCAGATAGAACTCTGATGCACGGAAGTACGTCGCAGCGTGTGACAGCCTGGCGTCAGAAACTGCCTGTTCCGCCTGTTCGAGCATCGCCGGCTTCCATTCTTCGATGGATGTGACCTTCTTTCCAACTTCCTCCATATCCTCCAACCGTGCCTGACCTATTGAGTAATACCGATTCAACTGATAATTGAATGCGGCATTATCGCTGAACTCCCGATATCCTACAGGGAAAGTGAAACGTGAATTAATTGTCTGCGCCATGTATATCCTCCTGACAAACGGATCGATCAAGCCGTGTGAAACGTTATTGCCCACCTGCTGGCAGGACATGGCCGATCCAGATTGTAATCTATTTGACCAAATATGTATTAATAGTCATATATTACTGCACATCGAGATCAATGTCAAGCTGGATTCGGAGTTGGCGCGCATCGCGCTGCGGGTGCCCTAAAGGATGTATCGCGATCCTGCGCAGACTCAGGATAATTATCCTCAACAGGATGCCCCGCAAAGCTCATCCGTTTAACCACTAAAAGAAAATAGTTCAAGAACTCTTATCACCACTGACTTGCTGTCAATGGCGAGCCTGTTTCAACTACCTTTTTACACATTTCAGGGCGTGAATTCAGAGCTTAAAACAAAAAATCATTATGTTTTTGGCTTATCTTTCCTTGATCCCCATTTAACTGCACCATAATTGCACCCAAAGGAGCCCCTTCTTACATATAAGGGGCTCCTAATCTGTCTCTTAATTCGTCTCTACTGGGCCGGCTCCACCTCCTCTGACATTGATACTTTGATTACATCCATTACTTCCGCTTCTGCTTCCTCTTCGCCATTCAGGATCACAGCAGCAAGCTCCTGCAGCGCTTTTACATCTGCTTCGGGAACGTGGCTGGCCTGCCAGAATTTTTCAAGAAGTTCTGATGGTGTCAGATCTCCCACTGTTTGATCCTGGGGAAGCCGGATCCGCTCATCCATCTGCGGCCGTTTCACAAAATGGAATTCAAAGGCATCTGAAGCATATTCCTGGATCGTCCTATCATCTATCAAGGGAGCCCAGGCCCGGGGGTATTCCAGAACCAGGCGGACAACAGCGTCTTCCATCGCCCCTGGAGCCGGCAGAGCGCTGATAACCTGATCGGTGATATCTTCCTGGGTTTCCAGCTTCAGATAATAGTCATGAAAGGGTCTGATCCCGGACAACTTACACCACTTTACATCCGTTTGCCCTTTATCCACATCGGCGATGATGAAGAACTTATCGTCCCCCGCTTCCCCGAAATCCACTCTTTCGATCGATCCGGAATAGATCACGGGCGGATGTTTCCCGTCGTTCAGGTTTTGGGCTTTATGGATATGACCCATGGCCACATAATCCAGCCGGGGGTCAGCTACCATGGACTTGGGAAGAACAAAGTCTTTTCCCAGTAATACTGTCCGCTCTCCCCCATAAACCGCACCTTCCACCGAAGCATGGGCAGTCAGTATGGTTGGAAGATTAGGATCAGCCTGGTCCAGCCATTTGGTGAGCACGTTTGAGAGACGTTTTTCCATTTCCTCATACAGCTGGCCGAGATCCCGGGTCTGCAGATCCAGGTAAGCCATGAGTCCGGAGCGGGATACCCAAGGAACCGCTAAAAGCTGCATCTCAAGCTGTTTACCTGGAGCACAGAGGCCCTTGAGTTCATCCGGACCCAGGAACGCGGGTTTGTCCATCACCAGGACGTGAGGAACGCTGAGGGTAGAAAATTCCTCCATGGCATGAGCCCTGGCCACTGACGGGGATACATCATGATTGCCTACCAGCAGTATGGTGGGGATCTGAGCGTCAGATAGACGCATGATTCTTTTCCCCCACTCTCTTTGGAAGGTAGGGGCTGGGTCGCGGTTTTTAACAGGGGGTTGATAATTAACATTCCCAACACCCCGGAGGCCAGGAACGTAAAAAACCCGCCGAAGGTTGTGTCCAAGCGGGTGATTTATTTACTATTTTATTTGGATGTCTGGGGAAGATACTTCAGAACGATATGTTTATACAACTTACGGATTCCCCGATTTTATAGATGGCAGGCAACATCAATAACTGATTGTAATCTGCTGCCAGTCGGGACCAGAACTATTTGTGCCTGTGCGACCCGAGCAAAGAGGGTCTTTGCGCCGCGTCCTAGCGGTTAAACCCGGGTATCTTTAACTTATCTCCCGGGCGAATATAGTCTACTCCTTTGAGGATTTTGCCGTGCCGGTTGTGAAGCCAGGGATTTTCCTTCGCGAAGGCATCAACCGTTGTTCCATAGCGATTAGCGATCCGAGAGAGAACCTCTCCTCCGTGAACTGTGTGGGTTCCAAAACTGCTTCCGCCAAAAGTTGTGCCAGGGTCCGTTAAGCGGCCACCTACTGGATGGGGTCGAAATTTGGAACGAATCCCGCTAACAACATCGCCGATTCCGGTTTGATGTCCCCCGAACCCTGTTTGGGTATGTTTGAATCCGCCTGGTTTAGGAATACCTGTCCCGAAACTATCAAATTTGTCAAAAATTGTTTTATTTTTTCCGAATCCACCCTGCTGGGATTGGCCTCCAAAGGTGGTTTTCGGGGGATTAAACCCGGCAGCTGAACCAGGTCCACTAATCCCGAATTTTGGTTTTGGAACCTGGTGCTGTATACCGGGTATTCCCAGTTTACCGCCAAATGAAACGGTCCCGGAAGCCCTGGAGCCAGCGAACGCAGGAGGCGGTAGCTTTGTCTTCTGGATATTTCTCGTTTGTGATGAGGGAGTGCCGGACTGCCCATCTGCCCCTTTGGACTTTCCGCTGACAAGCCGCCAATGCCCGGTCGTATCCTTTTCCCATCTGGGCCAGTGTTCCTTGGGAATAAATTGCTGGTAGGATCGAATTTGCGAAGGTGGAGCAGGAACAAGGTGCCAGTATCCATCAGTTCCTTTGCGCCAGGCATATTCCTCACACGAGATAGAGTTCCCTATTTCTATCCGCTCCCTGGTTCCGACGTCGCTGATAAATGTTCCCAACACCTTGGCAACGGGTAGATCTCCGGGTATCGTCGTGCCTGCTGGTTGGGTGGTAAGCCATGATTTGAAAACCCGATCATCGAAGAAGTGGCCGAACTGCCCCCGGGATGCTTCGGCCCAGATCCGCTCGCGATCTTTCCAGACCTCTATGGCAATGCCCAGCCCGCCGATTGCGCGGGGCGGACCGGATCGTAATTTGCTGAGTTTAAGGGGATTGCCCTTGGGAGGTGAGCCATCCGGCAATCCAGGGAGCTGCACAGCTGTTTTTAGGGCTTTGGCAATCTTTCCTGGACCAGTCTTAGACCGGGCTGCACGCTGGGCCTCTCGTTCTGTCTGACGATACTCGGGGGCGGGTTGCTCTTGCCCAATTGCGTTCTGGGCTTTCAGCTGTTCTCGCCAATTTTCTCCCAGTATTCTGCGTTCCTTCCCAATCGGATCCGGCCAAGGGATCTCTGGCGGCAGGTTCCCATAACGTTTAAAAGGTGGGGAGGGCTGCTCACTTTTTATTCGGATTTTGCTCCTCTGTCCCGGACGTATATCCTGAATTTTTCCCCGCCCCAGGTTTGGACCTGAGAACTTGTTGCCTTGCCTCCGGAAAGGGTCACCCATGGTTCATCCTCCTTTTCTTCGATCACCTGCTTAGCTTAACTGAGAAGCGGAACTTTTTTCATTTCCTCACACACTCTCTTCACTTTCAGCCACGCCAACCTCACTTTCTATCCAGGAAAAAAGCAGGTCATCAGCCACGGTCAAATTTAGACCCAGATCGTCAACTATCTGGACGAGGTCAGTGGGGTTGGTCTCAAATCCTTCGCATAAAATCTCAAACTTGGATTCTGAAAGCACAAGCGGCATATTAATTACATTCTGGAGCCAATTTGTGAGGGCAGTTTCCCTTTCATCAGCGGTGAGCTGACTCAAGTTTAAGTCACCACCGAGATCCTTGACCATCGTCCTGCCGTATTTGCGCAAAAAACGTTGGACATTGCCCTGGTAGTGAGTTTGAAATCCAGCGGCTACCTCGCAAATGGTTACAATCAAGGCGTTCGCCTTCTCAGGACTCAAGCCGAACCGAGTGAGGACTTCAAGCATAAGGGCCAGATCCGGATTTTTCAGATCTGGTTTACCATCTTCTATATCAAAAGCTGCAAGAGTATTGATCTCCAGCAAGTTCAAATCAGCTAGCGTGCTGACCATTCTGTGTGCTGCCTCCGTTGGAATCTCGGACACTCCAACCTGGCCTGCGAGACAAAAGACCAACTCATACCAGCGGGCCGCCTCCCAGGGAAAGGGATATGCATCCAGCGAGCTTTCATAAAACTGGATAAGCTCTAAAATAAGGGCCCTGAGCTCAATGGTTTTTTCGGGAGATGCTTTCATTGTTTTTGACATCAATTTCCTCCTGGCTATTGTATAGAGTCGAAATTTTCTCCGGACCCAAATCTATCAGCGTTGCCGCTAAACCCTACCACGCAAGGCCCCCTCGCAAAGTCGCTGGGTTATTTACGAGAACTCCCAATTATTTTGCTTACCGTTTTTCTGTTGAGGTGACATCAATTTTATTGTATCATTTTGTTTTTCGGGCGTCTGTTTTTCTGTTCTCACCAAGCTTGTCTACAGGCCAATAATATTCCGGCTGCGATTCCGGTCCCGAGATCTGGTGGGCTTTGACTAGTTTTGTCTATCTTGGGATTTAAGTTAATTTTGAATATGTCTACCAAACAAGCCAGAGCTTGAAACTGGCCATGAAAAACGGGTAAAGCAGCATCATAATCACAATAATATTATCTCTAATCAGGTCCTTCATTTCAACCTCCTGTTCTGTTGATGCGCGTTGTCTGCGGGCCGGCAGAAAGTCCATCCCGCGATTGAAACACTCAGGACCGTCTTTCAATTTCAGAAAGCCTCAGGCAATGCCGTGCTGGGAGGTATGGTGGTAAATCAGTCCCAGGGAACAAAGCGGGAAATGCACTATATCGACAAGTACATCGAAATTTTTGATAGGTTTCAACATACATCCAAACTAATGGGTGCCACAGATTCCCTTTTTATTGAGCTCGATCATTACAGGATCATTCGGAAGGGGACATTCTTAGAATGGCCCCTTAGAGAGAATTTCATCAAAACCAGCCAGGCAATGGCCGACGCTATCCATGCTGTGGAGGTGGTGTAGTGCGCAGAGGTCCTTTAGTTCATCCGGACCCAGGAATACGGGTTTGTCCATCACCAGGACGTGAGGAACGCTGAGGGTAGAAAATTTCTCCATGACATGAGCCCTGGCCACTGACGGGGATACATCATGATTTCCTACCAGCAGTATGGTGGGAATCTGTGCATCAGACAGGCGCATGATCCTTTTCCCCCCCCTCTCTCTGGAAGGTAGGAGCCGGGTCGCGGTTTTTATAGGGCCTGGAAATTCAAGAGTACTATTCAATTTGTCTCCTATACATATGAAAGCCCCTTCCCTTTATGGAAGAAAGGAGGCTTTTAGGCGTGCCATTTATTTATCGAGCTGTGGCCTATATTTCCACATGCTTACACGAATATTTGCACTTGCTCTTTTAATAATGTTAAATGATCAGAAGTATTGCAACTAGCCTTGACAAATTAGCCGGACATTGTATAATCTAGACAGGCTAGACAGGAGATATACCCATGACCAAAGTTTGGCAGTTACAGGAGGCGAAAAACAAATTCAGCCAAGTGGTAAATGAAGCCGTGGACAAGGGACCACAAGTTATCACCCGGTGGGGAAAAGAGATTGTGGTCATTCTTTCCAGGGAAGACTATGGTCGCTTGAAGAAGTCCCAAACAGGAGTAGTTGAATTCTTTCAGAACTCACCCCTGGTTGGGGTTGAGCTTGATTTGGAACGAGATAAAACGCATCCTCGAGAGGTAACTCTGTGAATTATCTCCTTGATACAAATGTAATTTCAGAACTTACCACCACTGACCCAGATTCCAATGTGGTCGCCTGGCTGGAAAACATTGATCAGGAAAATATCTTTCTCAGTGTTATTACCATAGGAGAGCTCAAAAAGGGGATTGAAAAACTTTCTGGATCCAAGAGGAAGAAGGACTTGGTTTCCTGGTTGGAAAACGATCTTTTGGTCCGGTTTGGGGAGCGAATCGTTCCTCTTGATCTTCCTGTCATGCTCCTCTGGGGAACAATGATCGCCGAATTAGAAAAGGCAGGAACTCCGCTGCCCGCGATAGATTCTCTGCTAGCAGCTTCAGCAGCCCAAAAGGGGCTGACTCTGGTGACCCGGAACATAAAGGACTTTGAGCCTGCCGGTATCCCCCTCGTGAACCCCTGGATTGTATAAGTTAGTGTCTGTTCCCTGTTGGGGACCCTTAGTGTTCTTTTTTTTCCATGACCATCCTGGCTACCCCCTGCGTGATTAGTTTTAAATACAATCACTCATGGCGTTAGATCCAAACCCGGGCAGCATAAAAGCACTTTCGTTGACAGTGAGGGGTAATGATTTTAGACTAGTTGTAGACTAGTCTATTTATTGAAGGAGACCAGATGCCTACCATCGGAGCGTATCAGGCTAAAACACAGTTTTCCGAGTTGATCAAAAAAGTAATGAAGGGCGAACGCATTACGATCACACGCTACGGCGAACCCGTGGCCGTTCTCTCTCCCGTAGAGTCTGCTCCCCCCCACCCTATCGGAGATATTATCGAGGATATCAAGGCCTTCCGTCAAGATCATCGCTTGGGGGATCTAAGCGTACGAGAGATGATTGAAGAGGGACGGGCATAATGTCTGAGTTTGTATTGGACCCATCTGTAACCATGGCATGGTGCTTTGAAGATGAGGCGAATCTATATGCCGATGCCGTCCTGGATAGCCTGATCGATAACGCTGCCCTGGCACCCAGCATTTGGCCTCTAGAGGTAGGAAATGTCCTACTGGTTGCCGAGAGGCGGAATCGGATATCTCAACCCGATAGCATGCGTTTTTTAGAACTACTGTCCTCCCTGCCCATCAAAATAGAGGGTTTTTCTAAACAGCGTATGTTTGAGGCGATTCTCAATCTGGCGCGGAAGCAAAAAATCTCCAGCTATGATGCATCCTACCTGGATTTGGCTATGCAAACAGGACTTAAGTTAGCGACATTAGATCAATCTTTACGCAAAGCTGCGGGCCGCTGTGAATTGGCTCTTTTTCAAGAAGAGAAGACCAAAGATATAGTGAACGGAAAAGCTGGCTCCGATTACCCAGAAGGTCTATTTTCAAATCCTCTTTTCC
>CAZFSF010000108.1:0-9161 GCA_964522045.1 uncultured Desulfobacteraceae bacterium | reverse complement strand
TAGCATCCCCCTCAAGATTCTCAAAAGAATGCATAAAAATCCCAAATCAATCCCAAGGAGTACGCCCCATGCCCATCACCAAAGCCGACATAATCGACTCAATCTACAATAATTTAGGTCTTCAAAAACAGAAGTCTACAATCATCGTTGAATCCCTCCTTGAAATCATCAAGCGAACCCTGGAATCAGGAGAAGACATCTTAATCACCGGGTTCGGTAAATTCTGTGTAAATGATAAGAACAAGCGAAAAGGCAGAAACCCTCAAACCGGGAATAGCCTAATGCTGGATGCTCGGCGGGTTTTGACATTCAAATGCTCCAGAACACTTCGAGAAAATCTCAACAAAAAGAAAAGAAGAAAGAAATCATAAAGATTGTGGTTAGTTAAAGAAGGGAAGGCTAAGGTTTTGGCTAGGGAGTAGAGGAAAAGGCTAATGTCAAAGAAATATCCGGAATGCCCGTTATATAGTCATTCAAGCTGTAAAGAGCGTGATAGCCCTGGTGTCTGTGCGATTGTTCGAGAAGATAAGAAATGTTTGAAGAAGGGGGATAAGCCTGGTTTAAAGAAATAAATGAACGAGAGGTGAAAATCAAGAAGAATGCAATTTATCAGGCACCCAACAGGTTAGGACTACCAGATGTACCCTTCCGTTTTTCTGGGGTAACTCAAAATGCCAGGTTTATATCGTAGTCTTGCATCATGTGGCGAGAGTCAATCAGGGGAGCGACCACAAGATATAGTACTCCATCATAATAACCCGAAGGCCGTTTTTAATCATGCAGAGGCAGTGAGTTGTGGCTCGAATCTGAACGTCTTCGCTGTCTGACGTATGTTGGAGATCCCTCACACATCAGAACCGCGTGTATAGACCTGCCATAAATAGCAGAATTTCCCATACTGCTCTTGACAAGATGAATATCTATTTTATATAAAGAATTAACAAAGGCATGAAGCCTTAGATATTTTTAGAATCGATCCAAATTTATACCAAGCTATGAAAGCCGTTTCCTCCGAAGGGGAAGAGCGTTTTCATGGCTTTTTTCATTTAAGGTTAGGAATGCCCGCCTGCATGATGCTGGACTGGATGCCGAATTTGTCCTGGATGACCACATAGGATATTTACTGAGCACGTCGCTAAAATGTTGAAGGCATGAGAAAGGGCCGAATTTTGAAAAAATCAGGAAATTCAGATCGTTTCAAGAATGAAGAAATGACCATAACGCCGGTAGGCTACGTCAGGAGTAAACTCAAAACCCCGAGCCTGCAGGCCAAAGAGGCAGACCTCAAACTTGAGAAAGGGCTTCAGCAGGCTGCGATGGAAGCGAAAAACATTGGTTCTCTTGTAAGCGAACTGGTTATCACCCGGAGATCGGATCCTCCGATTATGGATAAGCGTTCACGAACGAGGGGCAGGGAGCCTCTTATGATCATAACCCTTTTTGATTGGGCTTAGGCATAAATACTTTCAGAAGAAAGGAGACCGCCCATGAGATCGAACAACGAATAGGAGGAGTATTATGCGGAACATGAAATTGATGGTGGTTTTTTCCTTGGGTTTTTTATTTTTTATGACTCCCTCAGCTTGGGCTTCGGACCGTCCATCCTGGATAGACTCGGGAAGGACAGCACTCAATCGTGCCATGTCCGAAATCGGTGTTTCCAAAACTGATAGCAATCTCCTGGTGTTGACCAACGCCGGATACGGAACAATCGATAATAAGAGCACGGAAGCCTTTCTAGACATGGCCTCGCAGGAGACAGGTTGCAGCATGGGCACCCGTTCGCTTCTTGCCGTGCACACCGGGATTCAGGAACCGCTCTGGTGTGCCCTTTTTCGGAAGGATACGGGCAAGCTGATTTTCCTTAAGTGGACCGGAAAGGCCTTCGAACAGCAAATCATCGATGCATCCCCGGACAAGATTCTAACTCCAGATGGCTGGAAGCAGGCGTCCTCAGGGCTCATCGGTCAGAAGGTTTTCTCCGTAGTCAGTCTTTGCTTGACCTGGGCGGTTGACCCACCGTGGACACTGCTTCTGGCGGCCACGTTCCATGACCATTTCTGCCCAGGTGTGAATGCAGGCTATATCGCCGGACAATACCTCATGGAGAAATTGCCTCTCGGAGCGGGTGACCAGTATGTGTTTGTCACTGCACCGGGCATCTGTCCTGCCGATGCACTACAGGTCATGTTTAACGCCACTGCCGGCAAGGGTTCGGGCTACACCATGGCAATAAGCGGAGAATCCCTGCACAAGTACGCTAAAGACGGAGTTCAACCCTCGATCGTTGGCATGCGCGTGAACAGGAAGTCTGATAAATGCGACGGCATGATCCTGGGTTTTAACTGGAATAAAGCTTATGCCGACACGGGTGTCAGGGCCGAAGAAATGGCGCCCAAAGGCGGACGGAACAATCCGATGTTCTGGGTTGCCAGGGCGAAAATGTCCCGGGAACTGGCGCGCCTTCCCAAAGAAAAGCTTATTGCCTATATTGTGGATCTCAAGTCGTTCTCGGGAAAGGCGCCCCTTGCAAACAAAGTGGCGGGAGGCGATCCTTACGCCGTGGTCTGGAACCAGTAGCCTGTTTCGCAGGGAATGGCCTCCGGGGCGAGCCCTCGGTCGCCCCAGGGAAAACAAGGGATTAAATAGATATTGATGAAACGTGTTTGTGTGATAGACGGTCAGGGCGGGGGGATCGGGGCGACTATCATCAAGGCCCTGAGGAAAAGATACGGCGAAAGCATTGAAATAGTGGCACTGGGGACAAATGCCGTCGCCACCTCCCAGATGCTTAAGGCCGGGGCGAACCGGGGCGCCACAGGGGAAAATCCTGTGGTCCGGACCATTCCGATGGTGGACCTGATCCTTGGACCGGTTGCCATCACATGGCCCAATGCCATGATGGGAGAGGTGACCCCCCAAATGGCCGAAGCGATCACCTCCAGCCGGGCGCCAAAGGTCCCCATCCCTTTACACCAGGAGAGTATCTTTCTGGTTGGTGCAATCAAGGAACCCCTGCCCCATCTGGTAGAAACCATGTTGGATCAATATGCAAAGGAGATTTTCAGGGATGTGTGAAGCAAATGCATTTTTGGTCAAAGAAGGAGAGGAGCAACTGATAATGGAATCCGTTGACATTGTGGATCCGGAAGGTGAGAACACCTGGCGACTGGTGGACATTTTCGGGGATCAGAAGGTAGTCAAAGGACGCATCAAAGGGATGAATTTGGTCAATCACAAGATCCTTTTTGAAGAGAGCCGGGGTCTGGTTTGAAGGGGACATTTTTCCAATCAATCAAAAGGGGCGTGTTGCGCGACTCAGTGGTTCGTCTCATTTGGGCTGACTTCATTTCGCAAATTTTAATGAAAGGGAATAAACCATGCTTCTAAAGCCTTTTATGAGGGAGGGGGTCATGCCTCTTCCTGTCACCTTTATTTCAACCATCAGCAGGGACGGAATACGGAACATTGCGCCCTGGTCCTGTGTCATGCCTGTGCTGAGGCCTCTGGATCTCGTCTGCGCAGCCTCGGCAAAAAAGCGGGACACACTTCGGAACATCCGCGAGACCGGCCAGTTCGTTATTAACCTGGCCGGGGCCGAAATGGTGGATAAAGTGATTCCTACAGCACGACACAGCCCTCCGGATGTGGACGAATTCCTTGAAGCTGGGCTCGAAGAAAAGCCGTCGGCCTCTGTCAAACCGCCTGGAATTGCGGGGTGTTATGCCTGGATGGAATGCGATCTCGTCAAAGAATACGAAGAGGATAAATTCGTGCTTATCCTGGGGCGGGTTTTGCGGTTGGAAGTGGACGATCGTGTGCTGAATGTCGACGGTTCTCTAAATCTCGAAATAGCCATGCCGTTGATGATGACGGGTAGCCGAAAAGGCATGCATTCCTCGGGAATGCTGTGAAAATCTGCTTAGCCAGCCATGTAACTTTATCTGATCCGGCAAATCAATGTTTTGTCGGTTCAGGCCCATAAGCTTTCTGACTTGCTTCGACTATTTCTCTCATTTTGGCAATCATGAAGTTACGCTGTTCTTCAGTGAACTTGTCAAAGTTTTCCAGCGCGGAAATCGCCGTTTGAAGTCCTTTGGTCAACGCAGAATTGATGTCTTGTAGGGCCTTTAAATATTCTGCTTTTGAAACTGCCATTATTTATCGCCTCCTATTTGTATCCCTAATTTACCATGCCTTTGAGACCGTCAGATGAATGACAACTGCTCTGGTTTATCCGGAATGGGTTCAGGCTTAATCCTTTGCATTTCTCGCATACAGCCACATTGACTTTATGGGCGTTTTTTGGTGCAAGTCCTGTAGGGCACAGTTCATATAAAATATTATGGCCGATTCTTCCGGCTTCCCATCCGATGAGAACGATTCACAGGTTCCCTGAACATTATTTGTTTTCCAATAAACATCACGGCAATCCCAATAATGGTTCCGATTGGCCAGTAAAAGAATAGGATAAAGCCAGCGATACATACTAAACATCCACTTGCTGTTGCGTAATGGCTTGCCTTATCTTTACTTATCCCTTGTTGTAGCCTTTTCCATGGACTCAAGCACATCTCTAACCTGCAATTTAGTCATAAATTTTAGATCGCACAATACCTCACCAATAAATCGTGCTTCTCCCTTCTTAGTGTATTCTTCTATTTGAAGTTCTAATGCCTCCAATAGCTGTGGCCAAGAGATATACCCCTTTTTCTCAGCTATAGTCCCAAAGCGTTCTTCTCTATCCTCAGTTTTCATTTTAGGTTATCGGCCTCGATCCCTTTATAATACATAGACCTCTTAACTTTTGCCTCATCCACCTCCACAATCTCCCGGTTGGAAAAGCGACCCGTTTTGATTTTACAAATTCCCGTTGGAGTGGGATTCAGGTTTCTGGTGGACCTTGAATCCTGTAGAAAATCCCGCTTGGCGGCGAACCCCTGAACACTTGAACTGTTATAATATTTTGGAGTAGTTACTGGAAACGTTTTTGTTGTGTGCCTTAACTGCCACATAAAATGCAACCCCTGCCCAAAGATTGACCGAAATACTTGTTTGGTTCCCCATGTCAACACTTCCGATTAACCCTGTACATGGGTACGGTGCGTAAAACAGAGTATAAGCGCTTGAGCCGCGTATGGGGTTCCAGAAAAGGGATACCATTATTTTATCCGTTTCCGTTGATAGCACCTGAGCAGACAAGAAATTGGGAGGCCAGCTATTTTCCCCTGCAAGGGTGTAACTTACCTGCTGATCTTGCTTTAACGATTCCCGGAAGAAAGCCCAGGGTTCTTTTCTTCAAGAAATGTCCTGACTTTGAATCGATCTTCCCCGACAATTATTTCCACCGCCCCTGACCTGGATATCCTGATAACCCTGCACCCCATGTCGCGCAATCTGTCAAGCACTGTTTGATGGGGAAAATTGTGTGAGTGCCCCTCCCTTGAAGAAATAATGCAAATGCCGGGCTGTACCATTTCGAGGAATTCCTTGGAGCTTGATGTCTTGCTCCCGTGATGGGGGGAGAGGAGTATGTCGCACTTGACCATCTCCCCCGAATTGGAGACCAACACCTCTTCGCCCGGTTTTTCCAGGTCTCCGGGAAAGAGAAAGGTCTTTCCCCGGTAAGCGATCTTGAGAACCAGTGAGTTGTTGTTTAGCCATTTCCCATCCTTTTCAGGAATCAGAGGTTGTCCTTCAGGATCAGGATGCAGGATACGGACCCTAACTCCATTGATCTCAATACCATCCCTTAAATCAGAAGGGAGAAGTGTCTTGATTTTGCCTATTTCAATAATTGCTTTCAACTCCCTGAAAGTCGCAGTTTCCACCTCGTCCCCGTTATACCAGAATTCCTTTGGACGAAAGGTTTTTGCAATAAACCTAAGCCCGTTCATGTGGTCTGCCTGGGGGTGGCTCAGGACCATAAAATCTATTTGACTGATCTTCCTATGCCACAGATAGGGAGCAACCACCATTTTACCCACATCAAAATTACCGCTTGAGAATCCGCCCCCGTCTATGATCATTTTCTTTCCTCCTGGAAATGAGACAAGGGCGGCATTACCCTGTCCAACGTCCAGAAAGGTAACCTCAAGGTCCCTGTTAAACCGGACCTGGTACACCCAGTATGCTACATCACTGAGGATAAGGGCTGTAATTAGAGCGACCCCTATCTTTGCCCATCTCCGGCGTTTGAAAAAGAAAATGCATAAGATAAAGGAGTAAAAGAGAAATATTTCAAAACTATTCGGGGTGACTGTCCAGATGCTCGACCAGGGGATCTGAGACCAAAACGCAATTATTGCCATCATTTTATTGAGTCCCCAGGCGCCCAAATGGAGAAAAAAGCCGGCAACACTGAAGGAAAAGGGCACTGTTACAGCGGAAAGAAGCCCTAAAGGTATAACCCACACACCTAAGATCGGAATTGTAGTAAGATTGGCCGGAATAGACGCAAGGGAAATCCGGTGAAAGTAATAGCAGGTAATGGGAAGGAGGAAAATCATGGCAGAAGCGGTTATTGCAGTAAGGCCTGTGAAGTAGGCCAGCAGGCGATTGAGGATCGACATCCTTAAGTTCTGAGAGTTATCCGCATAATGTAGTTTATTCAGGATGGCCGGCGTAAGCCAGAGTATGCCGATCACTGCTATGAATGAGAGTTGAAAGGAAATACTGAAGAGGGCATTGGGATCTAAGAAGAGGATAATTAGGCCGGCCAGGGCAAGGGTGGACCATACTTCCCTCTCTCTTCCCAAAATCAGAGAGCCTAAGAAAGTCAGAATCATGATCATGGCCCTCTGGCTCGAGACCTGGAACCCGGCTAAGAGCGTGTAACCGATAACCGGGAAGGCCGTGAGAAAGGCCGACACTTTCCGTATGTCGAACGCAAGCGCCAGCCTGTAGGAGCGGGAAAGAATCCATTTGAAGAGGAAGAAGGCGGCCCAGGCCACAAGACCGATATGCAGCCCTGACACCGCAAGCATATGCCCTAAGCCGGTTTGATTAAATGGTTCTCTTAGCACAGGATCTATACCCTGACGTTCTCCTAAAATAAGGGCTCGGAAAAGGGCAAAATTACGTGCGTCGAGTTGTTTTTTAAACAGGTCCCTGACAGGCTTTTGGATTGCTTCAATCAAGCCTCGAGGAAATGGAAGGTGGCCGGGACCCATGGGCACGATCCGTCTTCCATCCGAGACCGATGCGCTGCATGTGAGGCCCTTCAACTTCATGATCTCTTCATAGTTATAATTCCCCGGGTTGTTAAAATTCTTAAAGGGTCTCAACCGGGCGGGAAACCGGATTTTGCCACCGGCTTCAAGCCTTGGCGTGTGATTATACACGGTCACAACAATATCTTCATCAATCGGAACGACATCTCCTTTAAGAATCAACTCTTGCGCGCGGAGGTTCACTTTGGCTGTTTTGCCGTCAATGATCTTCGGTGGATCGAGGATTGTCCCCTCGATAACAACGCTTTTGTAGAGGGTTGCTAAGAGGATCAGTCTGGATGGCTGGGATTTTCCCTGGCCTAAAAGGACGCCGGTAAGAAAAAAGATCAGGATAAGGGAGTAGAACCTTATCCTGGGAGAGAGAAAGAGGATGGCGACGAGGCAGATAGTAATGGAGAAAAAGAGAGAGAGAATGAACCCATGGCCGAAGGGAAGAATCTTGTGAACCGCAAGTATGCCCCCGGAAAAGGAGACGAGCATCGGTATGAGTGGCCGATGAAACAGTTTACTCCTTTTCTCGCCATATGGAGGCACCCAGACCTCTGAATTTCTTTTCAATGGCCTCGTATCCCCTGTCCAAATGATAGATCCGGTTCACTTCGGTTCTGCCCCCTTCTGCAACCAACCCGGCCAAAACAAGGGACGCGCTGGCCCTGAGGTCGGTTGCCATAACAGGAGCGGAAAAGAGCCGCTCTTTTCCTTTTATCAGGGCCTGACTCCCGTTGATTTCAATATCAGCGCCCATCCTACGGAGTTCACTCACATGAATGAACCTGTTTTCAAATATGGTTTCCCTGATCATGCTCCAGCCGTCTGCAACAGCCATGAGGGCCATGAACTGGGCCTGGAGATCAGTGGGAAAACCTGGATATGGCAGGGTCATGACGTCAACACTTTCAATGAGATCGGGGCCCTGTATTGTAATGCTTTCATCTGCTAAATCTATCTTGGCACCTGCGAGTTTCAGCTTTTCAATAAGTGAGGTGAGATGCCCGGGCAGACACCCTTCGATTCTTATGTTTCCCCTCGTTATCGCAGCTCCTATCATAAAGGTTCCGGCCTCGATCCTGTCAGGTATGACACTGTGTTCGCAAGGTTTCAGTTCATTAACCCCTTCTATGACTATGGTATCTGTCCCGTCCCCCTCAATATGGGCACCCATGGCCCGCAACGTATCGGCAAGGTCTACGACCTCAGGTTCATTGGCGGTGTTCCTTAAGACAGTCCGCCCTTCGGCCGTTACCGCGGCCATCATGATGTTTTCGGTGCCGGTTACGGTGGGCATATCAAAAAAGATATCGGCCCCTCTTAATCTATTTGCCTCAGCATTTATGTAGCCATGGTCTAAAAATATATCAGCGCCCATGGCGACCAGGGCTCTGAGGTGGAGATTGACCGGCCGTGCCCCGATGGCGCAGCCACCCGGGAGGGATATCTTGGCCTTACCGTAACGAGCCAAGAGCGGACCTAAGAGAAGAATCGACGCCCTCATGGTCTTTACCAGTTCATAAGGGGCCTCAAAGCTTGTCAGGTTATCGGAATTGATCTCAAGAATGTCGTTTTCTTCCCGGAAGATCGTTCCTAACTTTGACATTATGCTCTTTATGGTATTAATATCTCTGAGTTGAGGGATTCGTTTCAGGCGATGCCAGCCTCCTGTCAGCAGGGAGGCAGCTATTGCGGGGAGGGCTGCATTCTTGGCCCCGCTGATCTTGACACTCCCTTTTAAGCGCTTACCACCCTCAATAACTATTTTGTCCATGAAATCTCAACTTTTTTGGATCTGCATCTTGCCGAAGAAGACGATTGCTCAAGGAAATTCATACATATATTTGCGGATCATAACAGATGTATGGTAGATAGGCAACATTGGAGCATCTCATGCAGCAATTACAATTTTAAGCATAGAGAGATGCAGGAGTTTAGGAT
>CAZFSF010000107.1:0-9184 GCA_964522045.1 uncultured Desulfobacteraceae bacterium | reverse complement strand
CTGTCCAGGACCCTCACCACGCCCATCGTCCAGAAAAAGAGATGGGAGGCCATTGTTGCCAAGGTAAAAAAATTGAAAAATCCGCTTTTGGCGTTGCTCAGAGAGAAGGTAACCGACCCGGTGAGCAACGGACCATTCGTACTGAAGAAATGGCATAGAGGGAACTCCCTGTTCCTTGAAAAGAACGAGCATTTTTTTGGCCAGGGAAAAGAGATCTCGGGGTACCTCTTAGGGCCTTATATTGATGGCATCACATACAAGTTTTTCGGGACCACCGCCGCCGCAGTCCTGGCCCTCCTCAAGGGAAGCATTGACATGTTCTGGTGGGGGCTTCAGCAGGCCTATCTTCAGGACCTGGAGCAAAACAAAAACATCAGGATTTTCACCAATGAGAAAAGCGCCCTTTACTATGTGGGATTTAATGTCAGGCAGAAGCCTTTTGATGATATCCACGTCAGGAAGGCCGTCGCCCTGTCTACGGATAAGCGTTTTATTACCAAGAAGATCATACAAGGATATGCCTTGAGGGCAAACTCCATCGTCCCGTCCAGCAATGTCTTCTGGTATAATCCAAGTGTCCTTAGATATGGTGAGGGGCTTTCAAGAGAGGACCGGATTCGAAAGGCCTATGTGGTCCTCAGCCAAGGCGGGTACACATGGGAACGCTCGCCCGTCACCCTGGAAGGAAAGGTGGTTCAAGGGGAAAACATCCGCATGCCCGACGGCAGCCTCATGAAGGGATTTACCATCCTCACGCCTCCGGCGGAATATGACCCGCAAAGGGCCATGGTGGGGGTCATGATTCAGACGTGGGTCAAGATGTTAGGGATGCCTGCCACATCCAAACCCATGCCTCTGGGATCCCTGATTCAACAGGTCAAGACACGCCGTCAATTTGATCTCTTTGTATTGGGCTACGGCAACCTCTCATTAGATCCTGACTATTTGAGAAATTTTTTCATATCGAGAAATAATAAACCCAAAGGCAGGAATACCAGCGGGTACAGTAACCCCCGTTTTGATCGTATTGCCGATGCCAGTGCCGGTGCCATGGACCTAAAAGAGCGGAAAAATCTCATATGGGAGATGCAGGATATCATAATGCACGATCTCCCCTGGCTCCCTCTTTACAGCCCAAAACTGGCCGAAGGGGTGCGACGGGGCAGGTTTACGGGATGGGTTTCAATGGTGGGAGGCATCGGTAGCCGCTGGTCATTCTGCACGATTAAGCCGGTTAAAAATGGCAATCTCCGGGACTGAGCCAAGGCATTGTTTGCCCCTCTTTCGACACCCTACAATGTGATCATCGATCCTACGCTGTTGAGGATAAACTCGTCCGGGAATTCCTGAGACATCTTCTGTATGGCCTTCCAGCCAGTGCAGTGCATGGGAGAGAGAAACTGCGGCCGGATCTTTTTCAGTTCGCCAAGGGTCTGTTCAATGATCTTTTCAAAATAAGGCCCGGAGAGGTGAAACCCCCCGATAACCGCGTGGACCTTTTCGATGCCGGTCATCTTTTGGGCATAAAAAACCGTGTTGATGATGCCTGCGTGACTGCAACCGGCAATGACCACCAACCCCTTCCCCTTCAGGTGTATCACCAGGGCCTGATCGTCTAAAATGGGATCCTCTTCAATCTTTCCATCCCGTTCCAGGACGGCATTGGGAAGCCCTTTTTCAAAGGATGTGACCCGTTCCACCTCTCCGGTTACCAGGATTCTCTCACCGGCAAGGGGTGTGGGTGTTTTGCTTTCCACAAGGTCGATGTTCCGTTTTTCCAGGTTCTCCTTCACCAAGGTCTGGGGAAAGAGGAGTCTTCGGCCGTCGGCCAGACCGAAAAAACGGGGGGCGTCAAAGGCCCCCGGATGAAGGACAAGGGGAATCTTGTTCGGGATCCTGTCGAGAACAGGATACAGGGAACCGGTATGATCCATATGGCCATGGCTCAATGCGATGGCCTCCACCCGAGTGAGATCTACCTGCAACTGGTCCAAATTATGCGGCACCCCTATCTTGGTGTATCCCGTATCGAACAGCATGGTATGCTTCTCTTCTCCTTCATAGACAGTCACCAGCAGAGAAAGCCCATGCTCTGCAAGGAGGGTATCCACCGGGATCGTCCCGGTTTTTGCTAAGGGAGGGCGGGTGATCACCTCGGTATTGGTGAGCAGTACATCCACGTAGTTGTCGATCACGGTCAGGATCTCAACACGATCCACCTCTTTGAGCGATACGGATAGCTTGTTCATGATTCAAACCCCCTGAAAAGTTAAGGTGTGTAATTAAATGGATCCGGCCCTTTCCTGCCGGGCCTCTTGCAGCGCTTGCCACAGGGCTTTGACCTCTCTCCTTGTTTCGTCAACGTGCCCCTCGTTACGGATCACAAAATCGGCGAGACCCACCTTTTCATCGATGGGCATCTGGGCCTTTAGGATATTTTCGGCTTCCTTGTGGCTGATTTTGTCCCTTTTTGTGAGACGTTCAATTTGCTTATCGGGGGAGATATAAACTACCAGAACCTTGTGGACCAGATGTCGCAGATTGACCTCGAACAGGAGGGGGATAACCGCTTGAACAATCCCGTGAAGATCCTTTTCAGCCATTTCTCTAATCTGATGCAGAAACGCCTCAAAAATGCGCGGGTGGGTAATCCTTTCTAATATTTTTCTCTTTTCCGGGTCGCGGAAGACGATCCCTGAAAGCCGCTTGCGGTCAAGGCTCCCGTCCTTCAAGGTTACTGCGTCTCCAAAATATCCGACGATCTCGCTGAAGGCGGGTTTGTCAGGTTCCACCACCTGTCTCGCTAAAAGGTCAAAATCGATGATCGGGACGCCTAATTCCGCTAACATATTGGCCACCGTGCTCTTGCCGCTTGCAATGCCACCGGTGACCCCGAGCACTAACAGGTCCCCGCTTTCCGGCAGGGAAAGATCGAAGGTGTCCCTTTCCACCACCTCAGTCGATCTCCCAGTTGCCCGGATTCATGATCCCGTTGGGGTCTAAGAGCTTCTTTACCCTCTTTATCAGTTGGACCGTATTCGGATCCATCCTCTCTAAAGTCATTCGCTGCGCGTCTACCTCCCCCTTCCAGATCATTCCACCTAAATCGAGCGTTACCTGATTAGATTCGTCCAAGGCCTTTCTTGTCTTTTCAATGTCTTCCTCATCCGCCCGGTTAAAGGAATAGTTGAACCCGAACATAACGCTGTGGCCGAGCAAGACCTGATGGACATAGGAACAGATCATGCTGTATTTGTGTGAGATTTCAATACCTTTTTTCCATGCCTCCGGGACCTTGTCGATGGGCAGTATGGCGCCGGTGTACTCAAACCCGCCCCCTTTCCTGAAATCTGCGGCCAGGGCCGCTAAGGGAGGGACATCCAAAAACCTCTTTTCAAGGGAAGGATGGAGATCTTCGACAAATGTGAAAGCGCTTCCGCCTTTGAACTCCCTGAACAACCGCTTGAAAATATTCTTCTTCAACTCCAATTCTTCCTCAAAATGCCCGGAGATGATGATGATAAAAAAGACATGGTCCATCCAGTCCGGTTTCTCCTGGCTGATGAGAAAAAAGTCCTCTAACAGATCGAGTTGGGTCACCTCAAATATGCCCTCTGAGATGAGGTCGATATCATCTGTGTAAAAGGCCAGGACCTCTCGATAGGCCGGCTTGGGAAAGAGCTTCATGGAGAGCTTGGTGACAATGCCTGTGGTGCCGAACCATCCGATGAAAAGCCCGGGAAGATCCGGCAAGGGTCCCCTGGTGAACCAGGAAGGGCTGACAGAGCTGGAGCCTATCTTGCAGACCTCGCCGGTGGGGAGGACCACTTCCATGCCGTTCACCATATCGGAGTTGACCCCGTACCGCGGCGATATATGCCCATGCCCCTGGATCAGGGCATTTCCTACTACCGTTACCGTGGGGGGCGCCTCCGGGGTAGAATGCTGGAGATGGGGATGGTGTTTTTTGAGATGAGACTGGAGGGCTGCCTGGGATACCCCGGGTTCGATCAATGCGTATCGGTTGATCTCATTGACCTCTATGATCCGGTCCATCTGTTTCATATCCAGGACGATCCCCCCTTGATTGGGCACTACCAGGGCGGACAAGGTAAAGCCGCCGCCCAAGGGTGTGATGGGAATCTTCTCCTGGTTGGCGAGAAGGACGACTTTCCTGACCTCCTCAACCGTTTTCGGCATGACCACATAGTCTACCTGTCGGGAAGCTTGCGCCCCTGAATCGCGAGAATAGATAAAGAGCTCTTCCTGACTATTTGACATCCTATTTTGACCAACGATATCAATTAGTTGGCTGGATATATCCATAAAACCTCCTTCCTTATCTTCTATGTCTCATACCTTGATACGGCCCTGGTTCAGGCATTACTACTTATGCTACTTTCTTCATGATGTCAAACGGGAAATCGGTTTGATCTTGACAGAAATAAGTCCTTCATATATCTATAGCAATGACCGTTCAAATGACACCCCACCCACAACACATGCCCAAAAAGGGGGGATTATGTATTCACTAAAATTTGATGAAGACGTGTGCAGGACCTGCCCAACCGGCGATTGCCTCGTTAAATGTCAGTACCTGGAAGTGGAGAAAGAGACGGCAATCGCAGAGATGGTGAAGATCGGTCAAGGAGAGGACTCCTTTGTCCTGCACGATTGCGTCACATGTTACGCCTGTGAGGAGTACTGCAGGAGGGGGAATTATCCTTTTTATCTGATTACGGAGAGACGTCAGGAAAAGGGCCTTTTGACCACCCCAAGGGCCATCACCAGGCAGTGGATCAACATCGGTGAGCCCCAGGGCAAGTACAGATTAGGAGACGTTAAGGAAAGGGTGCTCTCCTTCGGTTTCATGCCGGAATTCCTGCGGTGGATTAAGGGGAAGCTCTTTGAAGATGTCATGCCCTCCTTTATTTTTGGCCAGGAGTTTTTCTGCAATGTGGTTTACATCCATTTTGCCAATACCGCCATCATCAAGGAAAGATTGCCCAAGGTGGTGGATAACTTCAGAAAACTCGCTGTCAAAGAGGTCATTTTTCTTCATGATGAGTGTTACGGCGCGTTTGCCCATCTTGCCCCGGCCTATGGCATAGAGGTTCCGTTCAAATCGGTTCACTACTTTGAATATCTATATAATCGATTGAAAGAGTTAAAGGACTTCATCAAACCGTTGAATATCAAGGCTGCCTACCAGAGGCCTTGTTCGTCTCGACTCTCTTCGGACAAACACCACTTTGTAGCGGACATCATGGAACTTATCGGCGTTGATCTTGTTGAGAGAGAGTATCAGGACGATAATGCCCTTTGCTGCGGGGGGATCTTCAGCATGTGCTTCGGGTATGACCTGGCCCATGACGTCCAGAAGCGGAACATAGACGATATGGTGAAGCACGATGCCGAGTACTGCATCTTTAATTGTCCGGCATGCCAGGGGTCCATTGGAATCCAGGTGGCCAAGAGGGGGATAAAACCGATCCACATGATCCACCTCTGCAGGATGGCCATCGGCGAAATGTAGGAACCGGAGGAAGATAATATGAACGATATCGCCCAGTCACTTACCAAGATTGTAGGGAAGGCCTATTTTTCCGATCAGCCTGAAGAGGCCTATTTCTATGCCCGAGATCCCGGTTTGATGCCCCCGCACAAACCGGATTATGTGGTCGTCCCGAAGCGTGTGGAAGAAATACAGGAGATCGTCAGACTTGCCAACAGAGAAAAAATACCGATCGTCCCCATGGGGGCAGGCCTGGCATTGACCGGCCTGGTCATTCCCCTTAAGGGGGGAATCGTTATCGATATGAAACGGATGAACGGGATCATAGAGGTCAATGAAGGAGGCCGGCATGTCATCGTTGAGGGAGGGACCTCACAAGGCTTATTAAAGGCATACTTAGAAAAAAATTATCCGAGGCTGCGACACAGTATCCCTGACTCCCCGGCAACGGCCACCATAGCGGCAAACGTGATGATCCACGGGCAGGGCAGGTTGACACAGCAGTATGGCTTCAACTCTGACATGATTGCCGGATTGGAAGTTGTCCTGGCATCCGGTGAGATCTGCAAGATCGGTTCATGCGCAATATCCCCTGACTGGTTTTCCAAAGGCGCACCCCTGCCGGATTTGACCGGATTATTTTTGGGCTGGTTTGGGGCAACCGGTATCATTACCAAAGTAGCGGTAAAGCTCTATCCAAGAAAGAAGCTGAGAGATGTGGAGATATTTATTACTGACAGGGAAGACCTGATTCCCGCAATGGTATATGAACTGACCCACACAGAGATGGTAGAGGATATTAACATATTTGCCCAGCCAAAGCCGATGATATTCAAAGACAACCACCATATCACAATATTCATGACCGGGGATACGGATGAGGAGATTGAGTTTAAGAGAAAAATGATCTGGAATGCCTTGGACGGGTTTATAAAGAGCAAAGACGGTGGGTTCATGGGGGTACCACCGGTCATGAAGCCGACCCTTTTGGAGACGCCTCAGCGGAGTGTCAGCAGGTTTGCAGATGTAAAAAAGGGCGGGGGTTTTGAATATTCCGGGCCGATTATCATGATAGACAAATATCCCGCATGCGCCCGCAAGATAGTTGAGTTGGGCGAAAAATATGATCTTGGATACTCCGGTATGGCAAGGATCATAGGGAGGAGTCACGCCATGATGTACGGTTTTGCCTTCACCTTCAACCGGGCAGATCCTGACATGATGGACAGGACCAGGGAAGCATTGCACGAGGTAAGCGAATTCGCCTTAGAGGCCGGAGGCGTATTCTGGAAGGCCACCGTAGATGAGCAGAAAATGGCCATGTCGAAAATGGACCCCAACACGCTTGACCTCATGAAAATGATAAAGGAAAACATGGATCCCAATGGCATTATGAATCCCGGTAACTGGGAGGTTAATTAGAGATGAAATATGCAGATATTGTCCACAGATGCTTCAGGTGCGGTTACTGTAAGTTCACCAGTGATTATACTGATTTTAACTGCCCGACCTACCGGAAATTCAGGTTTGAAACCTATTCCCCGGGCGGCAGGATGTGGCTCATCAGTGCCTGGCTCAATGATGAGATAAAGAACAGCGAGCGTTTTCAGGAAATCCTCTTCTCATGCGCCACGTGCGCCAACTGCGTTGAGCACTGCGTATTCACTTTCAGTGAGGACCTTGTTAACATCTTTATCGCGGCGAGGGAGGAAATGGTCAATAAAGGGATCATACCGCCGCCAGTGAGGGACTATCTCAAAAACATCAACGTCAATGGAAATCCCTACAAGGAACCTGCCTCTGATAGGGGAAAATGGGCGGAGGGGACCTCTGTTGAAACTTATAGCGATCAGGAGTATCTCTTCTATGTGGGCTGCGTCGGCTCATACGATGAACGGGCCAAAAAGATCGCTAAGGCCGTGGGCAGTCTGCTGTTGAAGGTCGGGCTTTCACTTGGGATCCTCGGGAATATGGAAACCTGTGACGGAAACGAGGTCCGTGCCTTGGGAGAGGCAGGGCTTTTTCAGTTTCTGGCCGAACAGAATATCGCTTCATTCAGGGATCTTGACGTTAAAAAAATCATTACCCTCGATCCCCACGCCTTCAATGTCTTTAAAAACGACTATCCCGGCCTCGGCGGGGAGTTCGAGGTGTATCATTATACCCAGGTCTTAGCGCCATTGATTCAGTCGGGTAAGATCTCTTTGAAAGAATGTAACGCCAAAGTTACCTACCACGACCCCTGTTACTTAGGGAGACACAATGGCGAATATAATTCCCCGCGAGAGGTCCTCAAGTCTGTCCCGGGTCTTGAACTGCTTGAGATGGAGAGAAACAGAGGGAATGCCTTTTGTTGCGGGGGAGGGGGCGGGAATTTCTTTACGGACATCTTAGGGGGGGGAGAGGATAGCCCCGCCAGGATCAGGGTTAAAGAAGCCCTGGATACGGGCGCCGAGATCATCGCGGTTGCATGTCCCCAATGTGCCAAGATGTTAGATGATGCGGTTAAATCTGAGGAATTAGATGACAGGTTGGCGGTTAAGGACGTGGCAGAAATTGTTACAGGTTGCCTCTTGTGAGTTGAAGGATGGCAGAAAAAATGGACAACGATATTAAGTGGGTAAAGACACACTGCGCTCGGATGGACCATGGTGGATGCGGCATATTGGTGGGTGTAAAGGATAACGCTATTGTACGGGTCAAGGGGGATCCGAATGGTTTTTTGAACAAGGGCTATATCTGCCCCAAGGGTCTGGCATCGCCTGACCGCCTCACACATCCTGACAGGCTTAAACACCCATTAAGACGGGTCGGGGAACGAGGAGAAGGCCGGTGGGAGAGGATCACGTGGGATGATGCCATAGAGACGATCAGTGAAAAATTTCAGGGCATTAAGGAACAGTATGGGGCTAAAGGAGTCGCCTTCTGCCAGGGGATGCCAAAGGGGATAGAACATTTTGTGCTGATCCGATTGGCCAATATGTTTGGCTCTCCCAATGTGGTTTCTGTCCAGGACGTATGTCATGCGCCAAGGGAAGTTACCGGGCTGCACACGTGCGGTTTCTATCCTGTGGCTGATTTTCACCACCAGAGCAAGCTTGTGATGGTGTGGGGGAGCAACCCGACCAGCACCAACGAGGAGGGCGAAATCTCCAGTCTCCTTTTGGAGCAGATCAAGAGCGGGACGGAATTGATTGTGATTGACCCGAGACAAACGGAATTGGCTAAAAAGGCGAAAGTATGGCTCCAATTAAGACCCGGCACCGATAATGCCTTATCCTTGGCGTTTTTAAACGTTATTATAGAAGAGCAAATTTTTGATAAGGATTTTGTTGAGAACTGGACTCATGGGTTTGAAAAATTGACCCATCATGTCAAGGAGTATGCCCCTGAGAAGATGTCAGAGATAACGTGGGTTGAGCCGGACCTCATCAGGGAGGCCGCACGATTATACGCCCGGTCCCGGCCGGCCGCCATACAGTGGGGCAATGCCATAGAACAGCATAACAGCACCTTTGACACGGCCAGGGCCCTTACCTCTCTCATGGCAATATGCGGGAATTTAGATGTCCCGGGAGGCAATGTTCAGGCAAACGAACCGAAGATCCTCCCCTTGGGAAAGTTCGTCAGGGCCGATCTCTTGCCTACAAAATGGAAAGAGATGATCCA
>CAZFSF010000106.1:0-9462 GCA_964522045.1 uncultured Desulfobacteraceae bacterium | reverse complement strand
CCCGCAGCGCTTCCTCTATGTGCTTACGCTCGGTAATGTCATCACAAATTACAAAATGGTCATTGGTTGTCATCGTTACTGGTCTAAACTGCACACTTTTTTCAGAGCCGTCTTTGCAACTTACGCTAAATGTCCGAAGGCGGGACGCACCGGTTTCATGTTTCTTGAGATCTTTGATCCAAGCAGAGATGACATGTTTTCTATAGCTTTCATTAGGGAATGCCTTTCTAAACCATTCTCGCCCGGTAGGTATATCTTCAATAGTATACCCAAACATATCAACGAACCTAGGATTAAGATATTTGTACTGACCACCCTTCTTAATTAAGGCTATTGCTAAGGGTGATTCTTCTACCAAAAAACGAAATCTCTCTTCACTTTCAAGCAGATCTCTTTCCGCTTGCTTTTGTTCGGTGATGTCAAGCATGAAAGAATCGAAATGTGAGACTTTTCCATCTTCATCATACACCACGCGGGAAGTGATTGATGTCTGGACAGGTGTTCCGTCTTTTTTCAGTAGTGTTCGTTCATCATTTTCAACTAGTCCATTTTGAATAAGGTTATCTGAGTATTGCTTTCTTTCTTTGGGATTTCGATAAAGACTGGCAGGTGTGACATGTTTGACTTCTTCCTCATCTTTGAATTCGAACATTTTGCAGAAGGCAGGATTTGCCATAAGAAATTTCCCTTCAGGGCCAGGTGTATTTCGATAAACCGCAACCGGTAAGTTATACACAAGCGTTCTGTATTGCTCCTCACTCTCCTGAAGCGCTTCCGCCGTCTCTATTTGCTTCAATCGGTCTATCCCCATAATTGCTACCATCCCCGCAAATGTAGTGAGGAAATTGAGAATGGCAGGAAGATTTTCTTTCTTCACAATAGGAACCTTGGACAGGGCATCTAAATAATGTGTTTCCTCGAATCCGTATGTAGCGGCTTGTTGGCGAAAAAACTCCCGGTCGGGCGTTTTTAGGAGGAACTGCCCAACAAAAGTGTTAGCAATATGCTCATCTTCGATGATGATCGGTGATGCAGCGTCAGTAAGTCCATTGCGGCATTGGTAAATAGAGAAATGTTTTCCTTGCTGTAATTCATTGGCAAGTTGTGTATCACTTTCGATGCATTTCTTGCATGTCCGTTTATTAATACGATGAAAATCCGTACATATTTGCTGCCACCGAGATCCGACAAGGACTTTACCCTCTAAATCGATAATCGCGGCTGCTATTCCCACCACATCACAAAAACTATCGAGAAGTCTTTGACTTTTTTCTATATCAATTAGATTAGAAAGCTTATACTTCATACCTTCCTCTTAATTTCGTTTTAGTTGCCAAATGTTGTGTTGAAACCCATAAATAAAGCCAAAATAGCCAAAACGTAACCCTTAATCATAGATTCTTTAATCATGGCCAAATCAAGTAGCTTCTGGAGAAATAAAACTTCAGCCATGATCTGGGGGCAAGGTTTCGTGTATAACTCCTCTTCCCACGCCCGCCAAATCCATGCAAGAGTACAGATCAATCTTTCACTTTTGTCGAAAATTCCCTACATCAACAATAATATAGAGCTTGCATTGAGCATTGGGGATTATGACCGCATATCCGATCCTATTTTTTGTCCAAAATCTCTCTCAATTTTCGTGACAGTTCTTTCATCTTGAAGGGTTTCTGAATAAAGCCATTGCACTCTCGATCCAATATCTCAGTCGCCTGGCCGTTGATGCTATTATGATTAACTCCAGCCTATTGGTAACGGAGCGCTTCGATCGGGTCGAGCTGGGCGGCGCGCCGTGCTGGGTAGTAACCGAAAAATATCCCCACTGCCGCCGAAAAGGAGAGTGCAAGCAGAACACTTGAAGGCTCTGTGGCCGTCAAGAACTGCGTCCACTTTCCGATCGTCTGAGCAGCCCCAATCCCTAAGGCAACACCGATCAGTCCCCCGAACCCACTCAGGACAATCGCCTCTATAATAAACTGCAGTAGAATATCCTTGTTTTTGGCCCCAATCGCTTTCCGAACGCCGATTTCCCGAGTCCTTTCGGTAACTGTCACAAGCATAATGTTCATAATCCCAATACCGCCAACGAGCAATGAGATCCCTGCGATGCTCCCCAAAAGGACGGTAAAGGTCCGGCTCACTTCCGAGGCAGTTTCCACAATTTCTGCCTGATTATGGATATGAAAATCATCGGGCATCCCTTCAACCGACCGGTGCCTTTTTTTAAGAAGTGATGTGATTGCTTTTTGTACCTTATTGAGGCTGACATCATCAGCAGCCTGGATATCGATCTCATGAAGGTAATCAAGCCCGAGCAACTGTTTCATGGCCGTTGTATAGGGTATGACCACCTGATCATCAGGATTATGTCTTCCCCGACTTCCCTTGGCTTTTGTTATTCCAACGATAAGAAAATTAATCCCCTTGATTTTGATCGTTTCGTTGACAGGGCTGGTCTTTCCGAATAAGTTTTCTGAAGTTACCGGGCCGAGAACGGCAACTCGCGCCATCCTGTTTACCTCTCCTTCGGTAAATGCCCTCCCCTTCTCAATTTCAAAATTCCGAACGGGAAAATAGGTGGTGGATGAACCGATCACACTGCTTACAATGTTGTTGTTAAAATACTTGAGCTGGACCTGACCTCTCACAACAGGGGCAACCTGATACACATTGGGAAGCCGTTCGAGTATCGCCTTGGCATCTGAAAGCTTTAGCCGCTGTGATGTATCAGACATCACGCCTCGGAACCCACGTTGACCGGGATGTACCAACAGCAGATTGGTGCCCATGGATGCGATCCTCTCCATCACGCGCTTTTGCGCCCCGGCGCCCAATGCCAACATGGATATGACTGCCCCCACACCGATGATAATCCCTAACATCGCCAAGAATGTCCTGAGCTTGTTTGCGGACAGACTTTTGAAGGCTACTTTGATAATGGTCCAGAAGAGCATTGCTTTATCCTATCCCCTTTTAACTGATAATTCTTCCGTCTAAGATATGGACCTGCCTTCCGCATTGCGCTGCGATGGATGGTTCGTGGGTAACGACGACGATCGTTCCCCCGTCGGCGTTGAGCTGTTTGAAAATGCCCATAACCTCTTCTCCGGTGGCCGTGTCCAGATTTCCCGTGGGCTCATCAGCCAAAATAATTGCCGGATCTGTCACGATGGCACGCGCAATGGCCGCCCGTTGCAGTTGTCCACCGGAGAGTTGCGTCGGTTCGTGATACATTCGATCTTGAAGACCGACAATCTGCAATGCCTCTTTTGCCCGGTCCTTGGCTTCTGATTTGCCGCCATAGAGGAGCGGGAGTTCCACATTCTCTAAGGCATTCAGTCGGGGGAGAAGGTTAAAGCTCTGAAAAACAAAGCCGATACGCTGATTTCGAATTTCAGCCAACCTATTCAGGGGGAGTTTGGACACATCTTCATCCGCAAGGATATATGTTCCGGAGTCAGGCCGTTCCAGACATCCTAAGATGTGCATCAGGGTGGACTTCCCGCTCCCTGAAGAACCTCTTATCGCGACCATCTCCCCTTCCTCAACCTGGAAATCTATCCCGTCTAAGGCCAGGACCAGGCTGTCTCCAAGTCGATACGTCTTAACAAGCGAATCTGCTTCGATAATCAATGATGTCATCTTCCCCCTATCATCATCCGCATCGCCCTGCTGGAGGTGAGATTTCGTCTGGAGGAATCGGTACGCCAGCGGCTCCGGGCTTCTCCTCTGCGAAAAGCCACCGTATCACCTTGATTCAGACCTTCGGTGATTTCAGTCACAACACCATCGCTGATACCCACCTTAACCCGGCGTTCTTCCAGCCGGCCCTCATCCATCTTTACCCGAACGATATAATCACCCTTTTCCCGCAAAAGAGCCTCTGACGGCACGATTAAGACGCCCGATTTGTCGGCGACGATAATGTCAACATTGGCGGTCATCTCCGGTTTTAACAACTGCTTCTCTCTTCCCTGTACCTCGATTTTCACCTCGAATGTCACAACATTCGAAATATTGACCCCCTTTGTTGCAATCCTCTCGATCTTTCCAAAAAAGCGCTTTCCGGGGAATGCATCCGCAGTTATAATTACTTTTTGTCCCAGTTTTACCTTCCCGATATCACTTTCATCCACCGAGGCGAGGATAAAGAGACGCGTAAGATCGGAAAGAACCATCACAAGAGTCCCCCCGCCAACATTGCTGATCCCTGAGGAAATGATCTGCCCCGATTGGACGTTTCGTTCGGAAACCACTCCATCGATAGGAGAAAACACTTTGGTATCTTTAAGACGCTGCTCAGCCAGGGAGAAGTCAATCTTATTCATTTCTATCTGCGCCTTGGCGAGCCTGACGTCCTGACGTTTAAGCTCCAGTTCGTGGGCTGTAATCTCCAACTTTTCGATACGTATCCGTGCATTCTCCAGATCGACTTCCGCCTGAATGGCAACCGTTTCGGCCGTCTCCCTGCTTTCCTGGGTAGTGATCTTTCTTTCAAAGAGCTTCTTTATACGCTCTGCCTTGGCACGGGCATCCTTAGCAGTGGCGACAGCTGATTTCAGGGATGCCTCAGCGCTTTTCCTATCAATGGCGAGACTTCTTTGGGCAATCTGAAGATTGACCTTGTTTTGGATGAGACGCGCCTGGGAGGATTCAAGGGTGACCTTGGCCTGGTTTACCTTCCGCTGCTCGTCCACCGGATCGATTTCAACAATTAAGTCGCCTTTCTTCACCCGATCGCTGATATCAAACGGCAGATTTATGACTTCGCCGCTGGCCTTACATTTTATCTCAACATCAAGGTTGGAGACCACCTCGCCGGTGCAGGAAACAGCGGTGCGTATCGATCCCTTTTCAACCTTTACCGTGGACCACTGGGGTGTTTCCGTTTTTGCATTCATTCCCCTGGTAGCCCACAGATATCCCCCGGTGATGATTACCGCGACCAGGATCAGAAAAATGAAAAGTTTTTTCATAAAACCCACCTCTTACGCCACCATCTAAACAACTATTTATACCCGACACTGCCACAAATTGAGACTTTTCATCGGGACAATCACGGGACCGAAGAACAGTGTTTACCACGAATTACACGAATAGACACGAATGTAAAAAAACGTCAACTATGCCCGTTTGCGGTATAAATAATCTCGATTTTTCCTCACGCACCATCCATCTTAATTTTACTCTAATAAGTTTAGACTCTCCCGGAGTCAAGCGCTTTTTGAAGGTACTGAACGCTGTTCAGGATGGGTTCAGTGAATCGTAAAATGAATCCGGCACCGAAAAATTAAGTTGAACATTTTGAAACTGTTTCCTATACCTTAATATCATAAAATGATAATAATAATGATGATGATAACAATTTTGAGCCGTAGATTACAAGATTGAATATGAAGATTGATAAAGCCGCAAGAAGGCGCAAAATTCATAAAAATTGGAAACGGCATGTAACAAAATCGAGCGGTTACAAACAAGAAAAATTCGCCATCTGACTTTTTAAGAGACCATCAAGATTGGAGGGGGTCCGGAAAATGCGAGAGTTGATTTCTATTGTTTCTTTTGTCATGGCCATAATTGGCGGATTAGCAACCATGTTTCATAAGGAGAGAGATAAGCAGACAATGGGTTCTATTGTTGCAGGTGCATTTCTGATATCTTTTTTCATAAATGTTAAGCAAGAGCCGATACTTGTTCTCCAAGTCGCCTGCATGGTGGCATTTGTCATGGCTGTAACAGGCGGGATAGTCACGATCTTTAGTAGCGATGAGAATAGACGGTCAGGGGCAATAGGCACGGGAATAGTCTCTCTCGGAACAACTCTATTAATCCTCTTTATGTATTTAGAATTCCGCCCTTTTTGATTATTGCCGCAAAATCAGTTTCACTCGGTTCCCTGGTCACATGGCGATACCTTTTTGAAGGAGTTTTAAGGATATGACGAGCAAAAAACGTTCCAGGTTTTGGATTATAAATGTGGTTTCATTCGTTCTTTTCATTATCCTGAGCGCTACCGGCCTCATAAACTGGCTGCTTCTACCTAAGGGATATGAAGCAAGAGGGAGTTTCTTGATTACGCTAAGGCATTTTTTTGTCGAGGTTCATGAGTGGACTGCCTTAGCGTTTATGGTCACGATTGCAATACATATTTTATTGCACTGGGGCTACGTAAAGACAAATTTTAAGAAATCCGACATCTTGAAATAGCATGACCAGATACTCCCCCAAATCTTAAGGCTAATTATTTTTCGTGCCCTCAGGCCAAACCTGTATTTCCGTCAACGCGGAATGACGACATAATCATCATCGTAGATCCCCTTTTCGGCTGTAGTATGGCACGCAACGCAGTTGGAAAGAGAACCGATGGAATCACGCTTCAAGACATTGGTAGGAACTTCATGGTGCTTTTCCCGAATATAAAGGGTATCGGTAATACGGAGAGGGGTTCGGTTTCCTAAGCTTCTCATGATCTTAACGGCCCGTTTTCCAGAGGAATGGTCTGCGGCATTCGCCTTAAGATATTCAGCAATTATCTTTTTTGAATCCGGATCAAGCTCGACGACCTCTCCGAAATGGTCCTCAAGCTCGGCAAGGATTTTATCCCATGAACCAGAGGGTAATAGTTCGGGCTGATATGCGAAGTGGCAACCGCCGCATTCCTCTTTATATGTCGGATTGTTTACAGGTGTCAGATAACTTCTCCCATAATGCTTGGAGTTATTTAGGTTCCTTTTTTGATGCTGCCTCTTGCTTGCTTTATCATGATCATCCGAGTAAGTATTCAATTTTTTCAAATCTTGACTAAACACCCATTTCCGAAGCAACGAGCGATCACTGTCAGAAAGGCGTGAACCCGGCTCCACAAAGCGATAGAGCCAGGGAGGCATCTCTCGCTCCTCTGTTTCTTCCCAAATTTCCTTTTTCATCTTAATCTGTCGTTTGGGATTAAGCCACCCCCACTTAGAGAAGTTGACTTCATCTCGGCCTTCATGGACATAATATCCAAATATCCAGGATATTGGCGCCACACTGCCGTACCGGGGCCATATGGTCTCGTTCGAGTGGCAATTATAGCAAGCCCGCCGTAAGATCGCTTTAACTTCTTGAGGTGCAGAAATTTCATCTTCTACCGGAGGATTCTTCATTTCCACAGGTATGAACTGAATGCCCAGCACCACGACTAATGCGACAACCACAAGAATCAACACCTTACGCATAGCACACCTCCTAACAGACCTATTTAGTGTCCGAACGAAAACTGGGATTTTTTGTTCAGATCAAGGAAGACGTCCCGCCGCGGGAGGCTAAAAAGATAGTTTTCGTTCAGACACTATTTATGGAACTTCAATGTTTGAAAGGTTTCGCCCTCAACGTCAGTCCTTCAACACTCTGAACAACTATCTTATGGCCAACCAGTAGAGGAACATCGCTGACTGCCCTCCAAAGTTCGCCATTGACGAAAACCTGCCCTTCAGTTTCTTGCCACTGTTTGATTTCACCCACCTTTCCAAACATCCCCGTCACACCGCAAACAGATTTTCTATTCCTGTCCTTGATAAACCAGAACAGAGGGAAAACCACATGCTCAACCAACTCAAAGAGGACAAATCCTATTACCAAGGTTATTAAGATGTTCTTCATTATGCCCCATCCTTAGGCCACAATCACTTGATCGACCAAAAGGAACAAATTACCGTACCCTGTTCCATTCTGTTATTTTATTGGGCTAACGGGGTATTTCGACGTAATCATCCTCATAGATTCCCTTTGCTGCTGTTGTGTGACAGGCCAGGCAGTTGGAAAATGAACCGATAGATTCCCGCTTAAACACTTTGGGCTGAATTTCATGGTGCTTTCTCTGAATATAGGAAATCTGCGTTATTCTTGACGGTGTTTGATTTCTCAGGCTTTTCATAATCTTTCCAGATAGTTTTGCAGAGGAATAATTTGCTGCATTGGTCTTGAGATATTCCAAAATTATCTTATTTGATTCCGGATCAAGATCTATCTCCTCACCAAAATGGTCTGCAAGACTATTAAGAATGTTATCCCATGACCCTGAGGGTAATAAGCCTGGTTGATATGCGAAATGACAGGCCCCGCAATTTTCCGTGTACGTTGGATTATTCACTATTGCCAAATTGCGTTTACCATTATGTTCAGAGTGTCTTCGCTCCCTTTTCTGATACCTCCACTTTTCTTTATGATCATCATGATCAGCAAAGGCGGCATAAAAGACCCCACTGCCAGTCAGCAAGAATGTCAATAGTAATACAACGCATACATATATTCTTTTCATGTCGTATTCCTTTCATATAATGGGTTTCTCGAACCAGATGGGTTCAATCCTTATCAACCGCATCCATTCATTATTTTGTATTACATTGGGTGGCTAGTTTAAAAGATTAGCAAAGAATCGAGAGGTTTTGCAGGTAGATAGGTGACGATGGGATTGCTCCGCGGGTATAAAAAGAATCAAAACTTTTGAGGATATGATAAGTGGGAGGATAATCGAGGAGAGTCGGCAGGATGAACGCATTATCAAGGAGTTTCACATTAAGCGACTGGTTTATAGAGTTAGCTGCTTTAAGCGTTTGGCCCTTTTCCAACTCACAGCTCTCGCACGGAATGCCTGAGCAACGCATATGAAACGGCAAGTTTACCTTTATCTTACCGTCTGGTTGAAGACCGTGCAAGCAGGCCTCTCCGCAGAAACAGGCCTCTGCCAATGCGCTGTTTGCGAAAACACCCAAGACCAAAAGCAATGAAATCAATGTATTAAGTGTTTTTCGATATCCCATAAGGTTCTTACCAATAAGGCCACAAGGTCGTATTATTTTTCTCTACCGCGCAGGCACAAAAACCAGTCTAAATAAATAAGGAACCCTTCAAGAGAACCGGGCTGCAAAATATACATTCAATCTCAAAGAAAACCGGCCTTAAAATGAGAAAATACCTGCAATCTTCTGTCTCACATGGGCCATTTTTTGACGGATTTCAATAAGATTGCCAAATAAATACTTGGGAAATGTTTGATGTAAGTGTCCCAGTCTTATGGCACCATACCAGAATTTGAGGAAGCTATTCAACAAAAAAACCCAATTACAAAAATCCCTACGGGCACCAGGTATGGTGGTCACTCTTGTGTGGTGCTCACTCTTGACTTTAAGAATTTCAGAGGTCCTGCTGCCAGCCTCAAATCGGCAAAAGGCTGAAATTACACCAGGTATTTATAGAGTATCTCATTGATATCAAATGATTTATTAACATCGAACGGCTGGGCTTGATAGCAGATCTCTGTGATTCATCCTTAGTTCATATACGGAATCAGATACATCAGTGTTTCCAAGCCCTGACAGATGTCAAGTTATGTCAGGTTTTCAACCATCCGGATTTGATATGCATATCCATGACATAACACAACACTCGATCTACCCCTCCAAATCATGATATCACAGGTTA
>CAZFSF010000105.1:0-9729 GCA_964522045.1 uncultured Desulfobacteraceae bacterium | reverse complement strand
ACAGATATGGGAGATACCGGGGATGTTAATAAGGGTCAAGAGTAGACTTGACCCCTCTCCCTTTTTTCCACGTTACTCTGAAGAGATGGAGAGCGGGTTTTGTTTTGTGGCCCAGCTTAGCAGGTAAAGGTAAGTGAATCAAAGATTTGACCCTCTAATAAAGATTTCCTGTGTTTGGAATACAGGTTGAAAAAAATTTAAAGGCTCAAAGGCGAAACAAAGGCTTCAGTTTTGTTTGACACCTACGAGAATATGGTGTTAAATTTCGCAAGCCCTTAACAAACTTACAGAAATGAATCTGTGTATGGTGCTGCTATGAATGATGAAATGATCATTGATGCATCCCCCACCAAAGAGCTGTTTCTTGACACCCTCACAAAAGACGTGAACATCTCGGACGCAATCCTCGACTTGGTTGATAACGCCATAGACGGGTACACTCGGCACGACTTTGAAGACAGAAGATCCATTAATATCAAGCTGTCAAAAACCAAGTTTTCCATACGTGACACATGCGGCGGAATTGACCTGGAATCCGCACGAAACGAAGTTTTCAGGTTCGGCGTCGTAAAAGGAGGAAAACACAGCCTCGGGGTTTACGGAATAGGCCTCAAGCGCTCGATGTTCAAACTCGGATCAATAATTGTGTTCAGATCTGACGATGGCGACGACTATTTCCGGGTTGATATAGATGTTGAGGAATGGAAGGAAGAAAAAGGTTGGAACTTCACGTTCTCGGAGATCGCTGAATCCAAGAACAAAACCTTTACAAAGATTCTAATCAAGAAGCTGAAAGATGACGTCAAAAGAGAGTTTGAATCAAGTCGGTTTGTAAACGACCTAAAAGACAGAATCAGCAAAACCTACCATATTTTCATCAAAGACAAAGTAGATATCACTGTCAACGATATCGAAGTTCCTCCGTATGAATTGGACATCGTATTCTCAGACGATGTTGAACCAGCCGTCAAAAAAATGTCTTTTGATGGGATTAAAGTAAAGCTTATCGCTGGAGCTCATCCGGATTTTAAGAACCCCGGTTGGTATATTTTCTGCAACGATAGAATGATAGTTTCTGCTGACAGAACGGAAAGAACCGGCTGGGGATTTCGTGGCACCCCGTCCTATCATCCAAAATTCAACAGGTTCAAAGGCTTTGCATTTATAGAATCAGATGACCCAAAGAAACTACCCTGGACCACTGCAAAAAACGAAATAGACAGAGACTCCGAAGTCTATGCCAAAATCCTTCCAGTAATGCAAAATATGACCTCGCAATACACGCGGCACCTCAATAAATATTATCCATCTGAAAAAGAAGAAACAATCGGTAAAGACGGCTTAGGTGAGCTCAGCACGAAGTCAATTTATACGCTCTTTGAGGATCAGGATTTCAAGGCGCCAGCACCACCAAAGAAGCCAGTCTACACGATAATCAGCTACAAAAAGAAGAAGACCGAAGTAGCTGCCTTAAAAAAATGCATGGGACGCCAAGGAATGTCCAACAAAGAGTTAGGAGAGAAGACCTTCGAGTATTACAAAGATATGGAGTGTTCCGACGATGAATGAGGGTAGCTCTGACAAGGTGAATTACCTTGTTCGGCCGGCTAAACAGGTTGAAAGGAAACTGATTATCGAGGCCTTGCAGTGCTTTGGGAAAAAGTACAAGATCCCAAACTATACTTATGTCGGCATGGGATCCAGGTATTTCGTCGATTTCCAGATGATTCATAAGTTCCTTGGCGTAAAGGATATGATTTCCTTTGAAATGGAGGAGGATAAAATAAAGAGATTTGATTTTAACCTGCCTTACGAATTTATTGATCTTCAGGAAGGGGTATCTACTGATCTATTACAGACTATAGACTGGTCAAAAGATTTTATTATTTGGCTTGATTATGACCAAAGAATTTCACCATATATGATTAATGACATTGAGATCATATGTCAGAACGCTAAACAAGGAACAATCTTGCTTTTGACCATTGATGCAGAACCTGAACGGTTTGATGAGGGTTTTCCAAAAGATGAAACAGAACGTATGAAGGCCCGTCTGGACAATCTGAAAAAAAGTATCCATCCACATTATCCCCCTGAAATTAATAAGAGTGATGTATCCAAGAAACGTTTCCCTGCGGTTTTGAGGCAAATACTAAGTGAAAGGATCAGGGATTGTCTGGCCATGCAGGATCTGAATTTCTTCCAACTTTTCAATTTTATTTATGAAGATTCATGCCAAATGTACACTTTTGGTTGTATATTGGAAAAGAATATCAAGAAAATAGAAGAAACGGGGATCTATAACCTTAGTTATATCTCCAAAGATGAACGCCTCATCAAAATTAACCTCCCGATCCTCACTCCCCGCGAAAAAATGCATTTCGATAGGCTAATCCCTGACATCGCAAAGAAACTTAAAGAATTTGACATGGACCATGAGAAACTATCGACATACGAAGAATATTATCGATACTACCCCCAATATTTTGAATCCTACATATAAAGCTTTCTCTATCTATTATATCCATCAAGTACCCATTGTCTGATTTCCACCATTTACAAATGAGGCCGTTAATATTTAGAGATGGATTCCGGAAACGGCCGACCGACGCTGCTCCTTAGCAACAGGAGTGTCTAAATGATTACTCTCATTAATAAATTGCATTATATTTGGGTTTAAACTAAACTTACGGCGGTTATATTTTCAGAACTCTCACTTACAAGGAGCCGGAGCCGCCGCATGGAATACATGCAAACGAAGATACTGATAGACAAGGGAGGTTTATCTTCAAGCGACACATGGAAAACACTTTACGGACATATCCGACAGTCCATCGAAGCTGTAGTGTGGCCTCCTGGATCTGATAAATTCACGATCTATCCGCAATCAGGAAAGAAGAGAGGGGAAGGAAACGGCGTTGCCTATCAAGGAAGCTTTCATGGAAAGGCTTATAAATTTCAGTCGGCCTGCCAGAGGTAGTGCGTTTAGGAAGCAGTTTGGAGCCAAGAAAAAGGGAGTTTTTTCAGGGAGAGGTGTTTTTTCTCTTGACAAGGCCGTTAATGGATTCCCCTTATAACATCAAAACGTCAAGTTATACGTTAGGACTTTTGTAGAATAACGATATATTCATTTCGCATTGTATTTGCTATTCCCGAAATCTTTCTTCCCAATAGACGCAGAGGTTTAAATCCATGTTGCGACCCCAGCGCAACTAGAACTTGGTGGAGACCTGTCACATCTTCTTTTGGAACCCCAAGTGCTTTGCTCAACTGATTATCATTTGTCCCTACGATAATTGTGCATAAGCGACCAGGCTTCAATACGCGGGTGCACTCTGAAAGCACTTTATTCATATCTTCAACGTATAACTTATATTTTTCTTTTAGGTTTCTTCCTCGCAATCCAATCATTTCATTTCTTAATTCATCTACGTTCTCACCCATTAAATTCAAATGAAAATAATCATTCTGTAAATAATTTATCGCAAAGCTATAAGGTGGAGAAAATAGTATCCCGTCAACACTCTGGTCATCAATTTTCATGGCACGCGCATCACCTTTGAAAAGACCCGTTTTCCCCAAATCCAATTCCGATCCGTTCAATACATGTTGTATCTTCTTGACAACAAAAATATATCTTTCAAGAATAGCACGAAACTGTTCCAATGGGGACTTTCGTTTGCTTCGCTCAGAATATCCAGCACTATCCAGATAGGCGAGCAATAAAAAGTCCAGGACGTCGGACCTATCACATTGAACTAGATCCGCCAATTGTCCCATATTGAAGGACTCAAAAGGGGCTAAAGACTCACCAGTATTTGCATTTAGTCCTTGGCTTAGATCTCTCCTGACATCACATCCATCATTAGGTGGACTTGCTATCTTTGTGAAAAAATCAAATAATTGTTTAAACTTATTCGACGCTTCATTTAGGGGAGCTTGGGGGATTGTAATGGCATCATATTTTACCTGAGCCATGAACTGACAGAATGGGCTGGCATCAAACCCGATCGATTTAATTTCCATAAGGCTTGCTTCAACTGGAACGGTTCCTGATCCCATCATTGGGTCCAGAATAGTATCCCCCGGTTTCAATCCCATTACATTTATTAAGGCTTTTATCATTTGAGGATGAAACTTTCCTCGATATGGGAAAAGTCCGTGGGTTGCATAGCCTGTGCGGAATTGATTGTTTTCAAAAAAAGATCTAAGACGGGATGAAGAGTGTTTTGGCAATTTTAGAGGGTCACCGGTGCACATGAGATAATGATTTGTAAACCGATTGCCTGCACGGACAAAATATGCTCCATTCTGAACAAGTTCATCTTCACTCAGAATTCTGCTTTCGTAATATGCGAGTGCAAGTTCATAAACTTCACTTAGATTAGGCGTTATCTCTAGATGATCAGGAAAAAGGCGCCGGTACATCCCCATAGAGAGGATATCTGAGGGATTTGAGTGCATATTTGAAATAAAATCCTTCCTCTTTTTCGGATATTGAAATCAAATATTTAGAAAATTCCAAAAAATTGAGATGCTGTCTTATAACCTTCAATTTTAACTGTCCATCGACTATAAAATCAATTCTAAAGTTTTCCCCCATTCTGTTTCAACTTCTTTTCCAATAATTAAATAGTCTACCAAGCCCTGATTCATAATATCAATAAACCGCTTTAAGTCAGATTTTCTAAAGCCCCATTGTGTCTTACCATCGACAAATACTACATGATAGATTTTCCGCTTGATTCTTTCCTCAAATTCTCTCAATTCAAGGCCAACTAAATTGCATTCATATAGTGCATCACTCATTTTACTTCCCCCCTTGGTTTTTCCCCAGTATTCTTTAATCTCCCAAATTATTCTGGGATTCACCAATGCAGGGATTGCACCGTCAAGATTTCGGGCCGTGACATGTAATTTTTGGTCAAGGTTCCAGGCACAGCGCGCCTGGGGGTTCGTATTTGATTCTATTTCTTTAGTTTCGCAGATATTTTCTGCAATCAAAGTTACAGCAGAAACCATAGATTTAGAAGATTGATGGTGGTCTTTATTTTCTGTTGTGGTTTTAGATACTTCAAAATCATTTCTATGGCAATATTCAAGGGCTTCTTCCTCCGAACGAAGGAGATTGAATGCCGAGTTAAATAGCAGTTCTCTTTCCTTAATATACTCAAAAAAGATGTCTACAACTCCTGGAGAAATATTTAGAACGTGATTATCATCAAGACTAACACTCCTTTCTTTCCTTAACTCAGATTCCCATTTCTGAGTTTTATTTTTTCCACGAAGTGCCGCATACAGTCTTACCATATTCCAAAGTGAATGCCGCCAGCCGAGTTCAACCCATTTCTTGTCTGCCTTCAAAAGTCATGACCTCCATGAATATAATATCCGGGTACCCTGAATTTTTCGAAATGCACCGCCAATGCTAGCTCAAGGATGAGTGATTCCCGCATCACTCATTATCGGAATTGCACAAAAAGAGAACGGCGAGGGGCTTGGAAAGATAGAGCACACCTATTTTTCTCTTCAACGAAGAGCTCTGCCATCAGTCCCTTTTCTTATAGGAGGGACATCTGATGAAATTGCATCATGCTCAATTTCAATAACGGCAAGAACACCGTCGTGAATTTGAAGGTTGCGCCAAATAGCAAAATAAGGTTCTATTTCTGCAAAGTTTCCTACCCGATCAGTCAAATACTGGTACATGTTTCTTGACGGGAGAACCAGAATCCCGCCGGCTAATATCCCATCCAGTAGCCCAACTGCCATCTTGTTTAGTGCCCGATGGCTTGAAGAGATATTCCCGGTTTCCCATTCAACAGCAAAAAAACGGTCATTTGGTAGCGATTTTACCGCATCAATCTTTCCAGGCCTTTGGCGAGCCGCAATCATCAGAGGATGTTCAAGCATCCAATTGTTTTGAACTAAATATTTCAGAAAGTTTTTTTTGATGGGCACGACCCCGTTCGTTTTTTTCACTGGATAAAGAGTGAACTTTTTACTTCCTTCCGGCCAGTTAACCGATAAAACGGCATTTTTTGTTTCATCTAATATTTGATCCATTTCTGGAGAACGGCTAAACGGACCATTTTGAATTAGGAACTCAATTCTCTGTATTTTCATTAAGCTTCGTCTCTACCGCTGCAACTATTTCACTGGATGATATGCTGAGGCCCTTAGAAATTTTTAGGAGACTGTTCAAAGAAGGTTGTCTTAGACCTCGTTCCAAAAGCGAAATATAAGTTCTGTCAAGGCCGCTTTCTTGCGCTAGCCTTTCTTGGGAAAATTTGGCAAGTTTTCTGAATTGACGGAGAATTTCTCCAAACGCTACTTCCGGCTTCAAAACCTTTCCCCTCCTTTGAGTTCTATATATATACAGTAGTGGCCCACCCAAAACCACGGACTATAGTCTGCAAAAATAAGTTTGAAAGAATCGACAGGACATGGTATTTAGAATAAAGGTCACATAACAAGAAGCCCTATTTAGGCGAGGCAATATAATGAATGGTCGAAATATATTTTTTAAGGCAATTGGATTAACTAAAAATAACAAATTATCGCTTAGATCATTTTCTCAAAAGGCGGGAATTCCGGTGGGAAGGCTTAGGTATTATAACAATACCAATACCCTTCCTTCCGGAACGGATCTTACACGGATTTGTGGCACGCTAAATATAGACCCAGCAGAACTGATGCTTAGAATGGGTGTGATGAACCATCGACTGATATCAGCTATTCAACAACATGCTGACCAGGTATATAGCACTATAAAAGAACAACTTGAAAATAAGGAAACCAAAAAGCATATACCGCCCTTAGTTTATGAGACAAACTTGGGGAAGTTATACCAAGGCAACTGCCTGGAACTTATGCAGAAAATGGATAGTGATATTATTGATTTGGTATTTGCAGATCCTCCATTCAACTTAAACAAGCTTTACCCTTCTAAGATTGATGATAATTTAAAGGAAGAGCAGTATGTTAGATGGTGTGAAAAATGGACTGAAGAATGTATACGGATTTTGAAACCCGGCGGGAGCTTATTTATCTGGAATTTGCCAAAATGGAACACCTTTATGGCCAAATATTTGAATGAGCGCCTTACATTTCGGCATTGGATAGCGGTTGACATTAAATATTCCCTTCCGATTAAGGGAAGACTGTATCCTTCCCATTATTCCCTTCTATACTACTGCAAAGGTGAAAGACCTTCAAGATTCCATCCTGATCGGTTACCCATGGATATTTGTCCGCACTGTCTCGGGGATCTAAAAGACTATGGCGGGTACAAAAATAAAATGAACCCAATGGGGGTTAACATAACGGATATTTGGTTGGATATACCTCCGGTGAGACACGCAAAATACAAGAAGAGAAACGGCGCCAATGAACTGTCAATAAAATTGCTTGATCGAATTATTGAGATGGCCTCTGATGAAGGAGATATCGTTTTTGACCCATTTGGAGGTTCAGGAACTACGTACGCGGTTTCCGAGATAAAAAACAGAAAATGGTTGGGTATAGAAATCGGACCGGTCGAAGACATTATCAACCGCTTTGAAAATATTGACAATGATGCTAAGTACCTGGAAAGGATTAGAAAGGATATCAATTGTCTGTTCACTGAAGAAAATATTAAGGAAAGGGTGCAAATCGGACTGTGGACGCCTGATTCGGTTAGGAAAAATGAGGTAATGGGTTTAATGGGGCGTCCATAAGAAACTAAATAACTAAAGGGAAGAGAATGGGGTTACATCTTAACGGCTTGTTGCCCAAATGATTTTATTACCCTAATATTGCACGCGAAACAGCTTAGATAATAGAAAACCATCTGGGAATCCTGTTATAATGGGGTTTAGGAAAAACAAACCAATAAAACAGGAGGTACCCAGATGGTAAAAAGACGAAAAAAGAATACCAGGAAAAACCGCTCCAGTAAAGGGTTTCAATCCTTGGCAGGGGGTCAAGCTAACTATTTAATACTACAACAAGCTAACTATTTAATACTACAAAAGATATACGATAAAAACACGGCATTCTAACCCCTATATTGCACTTTTTAGGGGCAAAAAGAGCATTATTCGCAGAACGCCATGGGTCCTTTGATTCCGTGAAAACACACGTTCTGGGGGTATTATACCTGCATAATCATTATGATAGCTCGACCCGACCCCAACCACGATGAACTATTGGCGGTCGGTTATGAGAGGTGAGAGGAAGGAGATCAAGTGGTTTGTCGAATTAAGCAGATTTTAACGAAATGGGAGGCACAGGGATGAAAATTCTGGGTTTGATTGGAAGCTACAGGAAAAATGGGAACTCTGATATCCTGGCAAAGGAGGCCCTGATGGGTGCTGAGGAAGCTGGAGCCGAGGTGGAGCTGCTGCGTCTGACCGACTATAAGATCAATCCCTGTCAGGGATTCGGCCTCTGCCTTTTTCGGGAGGAAGGCTGCCACATCAAGGACGATGTCAAATTCATCTGGTCCAGGATCGGCGACGCGGACGGGATCCTTCTCAGTGTGCCCTGCTATTTTCTCGAATCAACGGCGGTGCTGAAACAGCTCATTGATCGTGCATGGGTCCTGGCCCATCGAGGCACCTTTCGCGGGAAATATGCATCAGTGATGGTCCCCTATGCCACAAGGGGATGGATCCCTTATGCAATGCTCCAGCCGAATATCTTCTTGGGTATTCTGGGGCTCAAGGTCATTCATCGTGCGGCCTTCAACGTCCAGGGATTAGGGGAAGCAGTCCACGACGACCCAGCCATCAAAAAGGCGCGAAGGATCGGCATGGAACTTACCCGTGCGGTCCTGCATCAAGATCCGACCTATCGATCGGAGCGGGGTCTCTGCCCGATCTGTCAGGACCGGAACATCCGGATCTTGAAGGACCACAAGGGCGTGGAGTGTCCCACATGCGGCATCCGGGGGACGCTTACGGTTCAAGATGGGATTATCGATGTGGCATTTGACGAGAGCGCCGTGTCAACGTATCGGTTTGATCCGGTGGTAGGCTATAACCACTTTACCTATCACATCAAACCTTCGAGGGATTACTATCTGCGGACCAAAGAGGAGCGGAAGGCCAAGGGGAAACTTTACAGGGATTATCTGAAGGATGAGGGGTGATATCATGAAAAAATACACGGTCTACCTTCGTTATTACATCGGCGACCCGCTTGAGGAGATCCATCTGGAAGACCTGGATCGAATTGGGAAAACACACGGGGTGGAGATCTTTTTTGAGAAGATCGATAACCGGACGTTTGACAATGGGATAATGAAAGAAGAAACGCTGGGCAAGGCTATCGAGGAGATTACCCAGGACGTGATAACAGTGGCCTCCGGGGACGAGACTCCCTTCAAGGAAGCGATCTTGGCGATATACGAAAGGTACAGATCCCCCAGAACAGTTTACGGTTTCTGGGGGAGCAGTAAGGACGGAGAACGGATTGCAAAGGAGATTGCGGAAGAAACCGGCGGGGGTTGGTAACGCGGGGTTGGCAGGGTGGCAGGGGGTCGGACCGTGCTAACTATTTAATACCAGAAAGGATATACGATAAAAACACTGCATTCTAACCCCTATATTGCACTTTTTAGGGGTGAAAAGAGCATTATTCGTAGAATTTCGTAAAAGGGTCAGATCTGTTGTTGCGCTGTTTTGTTTTGAAACGACATATGAGCAGGTTATTGAAATGATGAAAAGAGAATGTGAGTGTTGG
>CAZFSF010000104.1:0-9823 GCA_964522045.1 uncultured Desulfobacteraceae bacterium | reverse complement strand
GCTGCTCTGGCGCGGTTAAAACAATCTGCGAGAAAAGATTTTTATGATGCTGAACAAATGGAGGGGTGCCTTTTTTACCAGGTTGGATATGCTGCTATTCCTGTTGAGAAGCCGACCTGTGATGGCTGCCGCAGAAGATACGGCAGTCTCCTGTTCCCAAAGTTATCCATGTTGGGTTCGTTTGTGGACAGAAGGTTTATGCAACGTTAAGGTAAGACCCACCATGATAAGGTGAATGGTGATTATGATATTGGCCTTTTTCAGAGGCAAGGCAAAGTGCCAAGCTTGGCGGCCAAAGTGATGGTCTTAGCGCTTCTGCTGGATGTCGGTTATTTTCTTCTGTGTGTTGTCTACCTGACAACTGTTTTTAAGTCATGTGGAAATTCCGAATTTGGGGAGGACGTATGCCTGCAAGACAACCCACCCCACTATAATCAAAACAAAGATCCAGATACTCATGCCGCCCCCTCTTTTTTGAGTTTCATCCTGTTCCAATGCACATCTCCTTTCCAGAGCTGATTAATACAGCGCACGGCTGCACAGATCAAGCTCACGAAAAACCGCCGTGTGATGCACATGATGTTGACCCCGAGCTGCTTCCCAGGCCCAGGCCCGAACCGGAAGCAACAGATGAAAATGTGGATAAGAGTTTTTCGCTTTCCTCGCTGCCACAGGAAGGGCAGGGGCCCTTATCTTCCCCGGTGCTCCGAAAACAGAGGGATTCAAAGATGTTGCCACACTTTTTGCATTTAAATTCATAAATAGGCATTTGTTCTCCTTAAGACCGATTTTTGATGCTTTGTAGGTTTTGTTTTGGTTACTCAGATTTCCACAGATAAGCGCAGATCACTAAAAAAAGAATCAGAGATAATCCGTGTTCATCTCCGCCTGCTTGCCGAGCCTCGCGAGGCGGACGGGAGCGTCCAAATTTTTTATCAAATCATATAGAACCAAAATAAGAGAGAAGGTTTCAAAATTTGTTCAGGGGATGCGTATCCCCTACCCTAATAATATAGGTCATTTGAGAGAATTTGCAATCGCCTTTTTTGTTTCCTGAGCGATTTTCAGTTCTTCATTTGTCGGAATTACCAGAATTTTGACCTGACTGTCCTGAGAACTGATTTCGCTGATTCCGCTTCCGGGTAACTTATTCCGATCTAAATCGATCTCCATGCCGAGTCTGTTCAGGCCGCGTGAACACATTTCGCGGATATATGACGAGTTTTCTCCTATGCCTGCCGTAAAAACCACCGCATCCAAGGTCTCTAAGGCCGCGAAATATGCGCCGATATACTTCCTTATCCTGTAGGTGTAGAGGTCTAGGGCGATCTTTGCGCGGCTGTCACCCTCGCCCATTTTCGTAATAACTTCCCGCATGTCATTGGTTCCGCAAATCCCCTTCAGCCCGCTCTCTTTATTTAAAAGCGCGTCAATCTCTTTGGGCGACATCTTTAAGTGATCTGCTAAGAAAAAGGGGAGTGCCGGGTCCACATCCCCCGAACGGGTTCCCATCACCAGGCCCGCAAGGGGAGTCATGCCCATGGTCGTATCCACGCATTCGCCGTTCTTTATGGCAGCCATACTGGCCCCGTTTCCCAGGTGGATCGTTATCAGGTTCAATTCGCTTAAGGGCCGGCTTAAGTACTCTGCCGCCATTTCAGCAACATAGGCATGCGAGGTGCCGTGAAAACCGTATCGCCGCACCTTCTCCTTTTCGTATAAGTCAAAGGGAATTGCATAAAGAAATGCCCTCATGGGAATTGTCTGGTGGAAGGCCGTATCAAATACGGCGACCTGCAGGGCGTTGGGAAATACCGATCCTGCGACCTCAATTCCAACCAAATTGGGAGGATTATGGAGAGGGGCCAAGGGAATGTTTCTCTTAATGGCCGCTATCACCTCTTCATCAATAATCGTGGTGGAGTGAAAGGCTTCCCCACCATGAACCACACGGTGGCCAACAGCCGCAATCTCGTTTTTGTCTCGAATCGCTCCGTGTTCCGTATCGACCAAGAGGGCAACGATACGATTCATAGCCCCATGATGGTCAGCGATTACACCTGTTTCTCTTTTTTCTGTTGATTCACCATTTATCAAGTTTCTCTTATAGATGATCAGGCCTTCTTCTTCACCGATCTTTTCTGCCATTCCTGAAGCCATTACCTCATGGCCGGCCATGTCAAATAACTCGTACTTGATGGACGAACTTCCCGTGTTGATGACCAGTATTTTCATAATAAGCTTTTCCCTGCTAACCTTTCTCCGATTGCGCCTGAATTGCGGTAATTGCAACAGTGTTAACAATGTCCGTTATTGTGCATCCACGACTCAGGTCATTTACAGGATGTTTGAGCCCCTGAAGGACAGGGCCGATGGCCACTGCCCCGGCAGACCTCTGCACTGCCTTGTAGGTGTTGTTTCCGGTGTTGAGATCGGGAAAGATAAATACGGTGGCCTTTCCCGCAATGTCGCTTTCAGGCAACTTTGTCCTGGCCACCCCTGGGTCAACCGCCGCATCATACTGGATAGGCCCCTCGATCTTAAGTGTCGGAAATGACTCCTGCGCCATTTGTCTTGCGACCCTGGTTGCTTCACGAACCTTGTCCACATCCGCGCCCTTTCCCGACTCCCCTGTAGAGTAGGACAGCATGGCGACAACAGGTTCGATGCCGAAGGTGATGGCAGTGTGTGCCGAGCTAAGGGCGATTTCAGCCAATTGATTCGCATCCGGATCAGGATTCACCGCACAATCCCCGTATACGAGGACCCTGTCTTTCAGGCACATGAGAAATACGCTCGAAACAATAGAAAAGCCCGGTCTTGTCTTGATGATTTCAAGGGCAGGACGGATCGTAGATGCGGTGCTGTGAACAGACCCTGAGACCATTCCATCGGCATCTCCTTTATAAACCATCATGGTTGCAAAATAGGTTTCATCACTCATGACATCAGATGCATTTTCCTCTGTGATCCCCCTGTTCTTCCTCAAAGCATAATAGGTTTGTGCGTAGTCATTAAAAAACTCGGATTTCAGGGGATCGATAACATTCGCAGTTTTTATCTGCAGCCCCAATTGGGAGATCTTGTTATGGATCTGATTTTCATTGCCAAGGAGAGTGATATCCACCGCCTCCCGACGAAGCAATGTCTCTGCGGCATTCAGGATTCTCTCTTCCTCACCCTCTGGCAATACGATGTGTTGTTTGTTTGCTTTCGCCTTTTTCACTAACTCATATTCGAACATCTTTGGTGTAACAGTGGCGGTCCGGGCTGTAACAACCTCTTCCCCCAATTGGTTTTCATCAACGTGTTTTTCAAAAATAGCTAAGGCCCGTGTTATCTTTCGGCAATCATCCGGCGAGATTGCGGCGTGTATCCTGTTGACATTGTTTGCTGTGGGGAAGGTATCCTCTCTGACGCTGAGAATAGGGACCATTTTGGGGAAACCTCTGATTAATTCCCATATGGACTTTTCCGGCTTCAAGCCGCCCGTCAAGACAATCCCCGAAATGTTCTTAATCGAATTTGAAGAGACGGCAGCGAGACAGGCTACGATCACGTCCGCCCTGTCACCTGGGGTAATAATCAAGGACCCATATTCGATTCTCGTTAGGAAATTTTGAAGATGCATGGCTGCGACCGTAAAGTTGTACACGTGCCGGTTCAACTGTTCTTCCCCATATAACACCTCTGCGTCCAGGTTTTCAGCAACTTCACGCACCGTGGGTCTCGCGAGGGACTCATCATTCGGGATGGTATAGACCAACTGTTTACCGGTCGAAGCCCTCTCTTTGAGCAGCGCCATAATGGTTTGTTGATCTTTTGGATCTATTCGGTTAACGATGGTGGCAATGACGTGGCAACCCTTTTCAGCAAGGGACTCGTAAGAAAGCTCGACCGACTGGACTATCGCATCCGCTGTCTTCCGGTATGCGCTGGCAACCAACAGAGCCGGACAGGAGAGGTTCTTGCTGATCTCTGCGTTGATATCCAATTCAAAAGCAAGAGTGGAACTCTCAAAGTCGGTACCTTCACACAAGATGAAATCGCAGTTTTTCTTCATCTTGTTATATTTCCTGATTATTCCCTCAATCAGATCTGCTTCTCTGTTATGTGAAACCAGGTCACCCGCCTCTTTTACGGTAAAACCGACCATTTGTTCGTATGGGATCTTGAGGTTGAAATGCGAGGAAATCAGCTTAATCGATTCATTGCGATCATCGATGGCCGTAATAAGTGGACGGAAAAAGGCGACTCTACCAATCTTTCTCAGCAACATCTCCATTATTCCCAGGCTAATGGCTGATTTCCCGCTTCTTGCTTCAGTGGAGGTGATATAAAGATTGTTGGCCATGGTATTCTCCTGTTACAGGTGTTGAGAAAAAGGTTAACGGCTTCGAAGAAAAATGTAAAGCGGATAGTTGAGTCACCCAAGGGATGTTCAGGAGATTGTCCGGTGCACCTTGAGGTCACAGCAATGCCTTATGTTTTGCGCCTATTTTCCTGTTGACATACAAGGCAATCCTTTCCATACTTCTTCTGAAAAGAGTACCTGTCTATCCCTGAAAAAACGGGTATCATTGATAGCGAACCCTTAATAGATGCCTGCGATGTGTTCTGTTCGAGGAAAATAATTTGTCAAATCAAAGCGGGCAGGAAGCGCTCCAGTGAGGTGACTCAGGCCTTAATACACCGTTTGAAAGGCTTTTTCAGCAGGCCTTAACTCCTTTTGAGGAGTTTATCCGTGATGAATCTGCAGGCGGGATTCTTCTCATGCTCTGCGCCGTGGCAGCCCTGATTATTGCCAACACACCCCTTTTTGAGGCATACGACAAAATACTGCACACAAAGATATGCATCGGATTCGGCGAGTATACCATAACCGAATCGGTCCATCACTGGATCAACGACGGGCTCATGGCGCTTTTCTTCCTTATCATTGGTCTTGAAATCAAGCGGGAGATCCTGGTCGGTGAACTATCTGACCTTCGCCAGGCTGCGCTTCCCATTGCCGCGGCCATTGGCGGTATGCTTATTCCTGCGATCATCTATATCGTTATCAATTACGGTGGCGATGCCCAGAGAGGCTGGGCCATCCCCATGGCCACAGACATTGCCTTTGCCGTGGGCATCCTGGTGATTCTGGGAAAACGCATTCCCAGGACCCTGATGAGCTTTCTCCTGGCCCTTGCGATTGTAGATGACCTCGGGGCTATTATCGTCATTGCCCTTTTCTATACGAACAAGATCCACCTTGGCGCATTGGGCTTTTCAGCTGCCTGTTTCATTGCCCTCATGGTCTTGAACCTGGGTGGGGTGAGGAAAACTCTGCCCTACTATCTTTTAGGCATCCTGCTATGGATCGGCATGCTCAAATCAGGGGTTCATGCCACCTTGGCAGGGGTGCTTACCGCCCTGACTATTCCGGCCATATCAAGATGTGATATGGGCATGTTCAGCGGCCGGATCCATGAGCTGATGATCCGATTCGACAAGGTCCACAAACCAGGGAAAAATATCTTGGAGAACGCTGAACAGCATGCAGTCTTGCAAGGGCTTCAAAACTATGTGCACAGGATGGAAACGCCCTTACAACGGGTTGAACACAGCTTTCACCTTTGGGTCTCCTTTCTGATTGTCCCACTCTTTGCTCTGGCAAATGCGGGTATCCCTATCAATTTTGGATCATTGGGTGAGGTCTTTGTTCACCCGCTCACCATGGGGGTCACTGCAGGGTTGGTTCTTGGGAAATTTGCCGGAGTTCTTTTTTTCTCATGGATCGCAGTGAGATCCGGCATAAGCCGGCTACCGGAATCAGTGTCCATGTCTCAAATTGCGGGGGTTGCCCTCCTTGCCAGGATCGGATTCACCATGTCCATTTTTGTTGCGGGCCTTGCCTTTGAAGGCCAGATAGACTATCTCGTAAAGGCAAAAATAGCCATCATACTCGCTTCCGTCATTGCGGGGATAACCGGTTTCTTATGGCTCTATGCTGCCGGGAAAAAGGCGGTGGTTTCATGAAGCAGGAAGCCCGCAAAAAAATATTTTTGACCTATTATTTCGTTTGACCGCCTCTGCCTGTTGTATATGTCGCGAATATAATATATCATACAAAGATTCGGCTCTGATGATATTGATTCAATTATCCAAAAGGTTAGAGCTGAAAAATGATAAAGGTTGTTACTGATACAGATGCTTTTATCTCATCTTTTTTTTGGCGGCAATCATAAGAGAATTATCGATTTTGTGGGTTATACTATTATTAAGGAGGAATATTATGGCAGCATTACCAGAAAAAGCGAGTAAGGCATGGGAAGACCGGGAAGGTCCCATCATTTTAACAACTGTAAATGGCGATGGAATTCCTAATGCTATATACGCTACCTGCGTGTCAAAATTCAGCGAAGATACTATAGTGGTTGCGAATAATTATTTTTCTAAAACACTGGAAAACATACTTGCAAGCAGCAAAGGATCGATTCTTTTTATAACAAAAGAAGGAAAATCCTATCAAGTCAAGGGAAGTATTGAATACCACAAAGAAGGTAGTATCTTCGAGGATATGAAGAAATGGAATCCTAAACAGCATCCAGGTCATGCTGCAGCAGCATTGAAAGTGGAGGAGTTCTATACAGGAGCAGAGAAACTTCTATAGGGATAATAAGTCGTTGACCAAAAATGACAACTACTTAACCGCTTAACAAGGTATGAAGGAGGAAGCTATGGAAAGAATAGAGGCTATTATTGCGCGCGAGATCCTGGACTCTCGAGGTAATCCCACCGTGGAGGTGGATGTAGGGTTAAGCGATGGCAGTTTCGGAAGGGCGGCAGTGCCCTCCGGTGCATCCACCGGCAAGTATGAGGCAGTAGAATTGCGAGACAAGAGTAGGAAACGCTACGGAGGAAAAGGGGTTGAGCAGGCAGTGAAGAATGTAAACGGCCTTATCGCTCCCGCGCTTCTCGATATGGAGGCGACTGATCAGCGTCTCATTGATAAGACTCTTATCGAAATGGACGGGACCCGCAATAAGGCGAAGTTGGGTGCCAATGCCATATTAGGGGTTTCCTTAGCCGTTGCAAGGGCCGCTGCCGACTCTCTCTTTATGCCTCTCTACCGATATATCGGGGGAACCGATGCGTGCCGTATTCCCATGCCTATGATGAATATCCTGAACGGAGGGGCCCATGCGGCAAATAACGTGGATTTGCAGGAATTCATGATTATGCCGATTGCCGGTAAGACATTTAAGGATGCCTTGAGGATCGGTGCTGAGGTCTTTCATGCCTTGGCCGGTGTTTTGAAAGAAAAAGGGTTTTCAACGGCGGTAGGCGATGAAGGGGGTTTCGCTCCGGACCTGAAATCTGATGAAGAGGCTGTTGAGATGATCCTGGCCGGTATAAAGGCGGCAGGGTACAAGCCTGGTAAGGACGTGGTTCTCGCCTTGGATCCGGCCTCATCCGAATTCTACCAGAAAGGTAAATATGTCTTTAAAAAGTCCGATCAATCGGTCAGAAACGGTGAGGAGATGACACAATTTTATGCGGACTGGGTGGATCGTTATCCGATTTATTCCATAGAAGACGGTCTGGATGAAAATGACTGGAAGCACTGGAAGATAATGACAGAGAAATTGGGAGATCGCATACAGATTGTGGGTGATGATCTCTTTGTCACAAACACCCGGCGTATTGCAAGGGGAATCAAGGAAAAATCGGCCAATGCGGTCCTGATCAAACTGAACCAGATAGGGACCCTGACAGAAACCCTTGAGGCGGTGCAGATGACACACCGGGCCGGCTGGAATGCGGTTATCTCACACAGATCAGGAGAAACAGAAGATGCATTCATTGCCGACCTCGCCGTTGCAACAGGAACCGGACAGATAAAGACCGGTTCTTTGTGCCGATCCGAGAGGATATGCAAGTACAACCAGCTCCTGAGGATAGAAGAGGAGTTGGGGGAGGCCGCTGAGTTCGGTTGGGGAAACATTTGACAGGATAACCCCACGTTCCGCGGGGCAGGCATGGATAGGCAGGATCTCAAATATTCAATGGTCAATCCCGTGCATCGCGGGATCAATGGTCAATTATAGTAAGGATTATCTATGGCTTATGATGCAAATAAAGACCAGGTGTTGGACACCTGGGAAAATGAGGAGACAGGGCTTCAAATATCCATAAACCGTTACGGGGATGGGGAACCCAAGTTACAGGTAGGTCCCAGGACCTATACCAAAAAAGACGGAACCAAGGGCGGTGCTAAGAAGGCTGGCAGGCTCAGTATTGCCGATGTGCTCTGGCTTGAGGAGACAATAGTAGAGGTCAGGGGAAAGATGAACGAGTATTTCTTGGGAGAGAGCTGAAATCAGCCCAGGGCGATTTCTACCACGGTGGCGAGCCGCCTGCACTGTTTTTCGGTCACATCGTCTGTAGGCCCCTCAACCATTACTCGGCACAGGTTTTGGGTGCCGGAGTAGCGCACCAGTACGCGGCCTTGATCGCCAAGTCGGGTTTCAACATCCTTGATTGCCTCCATCATCTGTGGGACTGAAGATATCTCAGGCTTGCTCCTGACCTCCACATTGATTAGCCTTTGTGGATAAACATCCATCATGGCCGCCAGTTGGGAAATGGTCTTCTGTTCCCTTACCATTGCTGCGATCAGTTGAAGGGCGGTGATCACACCGTCGCTTGTGGTATGGTGATCCAACAGGATTACATGCCCCGACTCTTCCCCGCCGATCACGGCCCCCAAACGCTGCATCTCCTCTAAGACATGTCGGTCGCCAACCTTAGATTCATGGCGGTTGATACCCTCTCTTTTGCATGCCACGCTAAGGCCGAGATTGCTCATCACGCTGGTGACCAGGAGGTTATTCTTTAATCTGCCCTGTTCCTTGAGGGCCTTCGAGCAGATCAACATGATCTGGTCGCCGGTGATTTTTTTGCCCTTTTCATCTACTGCAATCAAACGGTCTCCATCCCCGTCAAAGGCGAGTCCGATTGCGGCCCCGGTCTGTCTCACATGTTCCTGTAGGTCTTGCGTAAATTGCGAACCGCAGTTATCGTTGATATTTATCCCGTCAGGGCAATCGTGGATCATGGCAACATCGGCGCCTAAAGAAGCAAAGAGGGCTGGTGCGGTTTTGTAAGTGGCGCCGTTGGCCGTATCGATAACTATCTTAATCCCTTTCATGGTCAGATCGTGAGGGAAGCTTTTTTTCAGAAAAGATATGTAGCGGTCAAAGAGATCATCAATCCGTGTTGTCTGCCCCATCTCCTTTGCCGGGGCCGCTATTCGGGAGAGATCGTCCGTCAGGATGAGATTCTCGATAAGTTCCTCCTGGTCGTCGGACAACTTGAATCCGTCCCCCGAAAATATCTTAATCCCATTGTCCTGGTAAGGGTTGTGGGACGCTGAGATCACAATCCCTGCGTCAGCGCTTGTATCCACGGTGACAAATGCGATGCCGGGGGTGGGAAGGATGCCCACAGGACAGGGATCACCACCCATAGATACGATACCCTCCACGAGCGAGTTCTCCAACATGTCACCGGAAATACGGGTGTCTTTACCGATGACTATCCGTACCTTGCGACCTCCTTTTTTGAGGAGATGGGTGACTGCCTGGCCCACGGAAAAGGCAGTCATCCCGTCCATCGGGTAGAGATTAGCCTCACCCCTGATTCCATCAGTCCCGAATAATTTACCCATAGGATTCTATCCTCGCCCTAGGAGGCTGTCCGAGAATGAGAGATTTTTTGCATGGTCAAGGAAGGCGAAGATTTTAACCGCAAGAATACATTGAAGTATTTTGAGGAT
>CAZFSF010000103.1:0-9881 GCA_964522045.1 uncultured Desulfobacteraceae bacterium | reverse complement strand
TCATGGCAGCCAGGAAAGAAAACCTTCCGCAGAAACCACATGATAGATATGGGAATCAATCTTGACCTGGCGGTAAATGCTTTTGGATTGTACAATCTGAACGACCCGGTCGCAGTTAAGGAGTCGGGCAAATCGCTGAAGCGGCGTTGACACTTTAAGATCGTTTACTTTGACTTCGACCATAAGCCAGGGGGCGTTGTCGAGTGTGATTAAGGCATCCACTTCCCGTTTTTCCCTGTCACGCAAATACCACAATTTAAAGTCTCCCAAACCAAAATCAGACCAGATATGACATGCCTTGAGAAGATGGGACATGACAAAGTTTTCAAACCGGGCGGCTTCATCCTGCACTTCAGACCAATCCCAGAAGTAATATTTCTTTTCGCGTTTTATGGCCCTTTGCAAACGATGACTGTACGGTGTTACCCCATAGATATAGTAAAGGCGCTCCAGAGTGGCAATCCAGCCTCGAACTGTTTCAAAGGCAATACCAAGATCCCCTCTGAGAGAATTGAGTGACAACGGAGAGGCTATTCGGGGATTCAACAACTGGATCAGATACTCAAGCCTGTCAACGTCATCTATGCGGGTCAGGTCTCGCACATCCTCATGAGTAATACGTTCCCTCCGTGAACGAAGCCATCTCTTGTGGAAGGTTTTTTCCTGCTTTAGATAGGGTTCCGGGAACCCTCCAAGGTTCAACAATGAATCGATATTTTCAAATTTTATTTCGCCATGAGCAAAGGCTTCCCATCCTTTGTCTGGTTCTTCAAGAGAACCAGCCGGTCTTATTTTCTGAATTTCGCCAATCGACAAAGGATGCATTCGGTAGAGAAAATAACGCCCCAAAAGGCTGTCGCCCCCCTTCCTGTACAGATCCAAACGTCCGCTGCCCGTCACCCAGACAGACGCATCATCTTTATATTCATCATAAAATCCTTTTAACCAGGATTTGAATTGACGCATTTTGTGCAATTCATCGAATATAATCATCGGACGTTTGGCCGGTCGCCTCCATTCTGACAGCAGGTCTTCGTCTTCTAATATCCGTCTGCGATGACTGGAAATGTCCCAATTAAAATATGCACCTTTGTCGTGCCAGGTTTCCAGGATCTGTTTGACCATGGTTGTTTTCCCCACCTGCCTGGGGCCAGCTAAAAACACCATTTTGTCGGGAGGATGCAGTTCCCTGAGCCATTTCATTAAACACCTGTCCATGTCTGACATTTTCGTGCATCCCTATAATATTGTCAAGACAAATTCAGGGGATTATCTGAAAATGTTGAGATCTTTGAAAAATGGAATAACGTAGCCAACTATTAAACGTACCGGGGAGCGGGCCCGGCTACGTTATGATCTTTCTGCGATTAGCAGGGTTCTTCCGACAGTTCCGAGAATACGTTTGTCCTGCATTCTCTGTACTCCTGTCTGAGTGCACCGCACAGGCAGGTGGTTTCCGCTTAGACGTTCAGGAGACACCCCGGTTGAACACCCTGGAAGGTAACCCCAGTGAAATACACTGCGCTGTCGTAAACGAATTGCACGGGGTAAACCCGGTTCAACTGGGCAGGGGGGCATTCTATCTCATATGGTTGGTCGTTGGTGTTGCCGCCAATATTCCCGGAAAGTCAGCACTCTTTCCTTTTGTTCCGGTGCAAATAAAAAGGGTTCCACGTCCTGAGCCAGAAATTTCAAGTCCAACTCTTCTACCCTCCTGGTAAATTGATCGATTATTTCTCTTTTCCCAAGACTAAGGTATCTGGCCATGTAATCGAAATCAGGCTCTGCAACTCCCATCAAAATCGAAACATCAAACAAATCACGGCCTTTTTCACGTTTCCTTTGTAGAACTGTTATCATTTTCTGGGACAAAAGTATCGATGGAGGAGCAGTAAGGATCTGCCGGTAGAGTGTGAATTTATTCAGGAGATATATTTGGGGTACATAAGATCTTTTCTTAGGTTCGGTGTCTATCCTTATCAATATTTTCTCGCTGGCATGAGGACTTATTCCTGACTTGTAGAGGATCTCCGGAAATTTGAGATGACAATGATATGCCCCTCGTTCAACGGTTCTGTATTCTACCAAAAATCCCTTGGCTTTCATGTCTCTGCATGCTTTTTGAAGCGCTTCTTCGAATTTCCCGAATGTTAGGCCGAAATTGTCAAATTCAAGGTCTTCAGAGAAACGGGGGCTCTGCTGCAGCATCCTGATAGCTGTGCCGCCTATAAAGCTGAGGAATTTGGCCTCTTTGAGTTTAAACAGAGAATCAAGAAGCTCGTATTGCAGGTATTCCACTAAGATGCCCCGCGGGTTTCTTTTGACCACCTGCTCCGGAAAGTATTTTCTGATCTGCTCTAATGTAAGCACCTGTTAGCCCACCTTTTCAGCTTCTTTATCTCGAATGCCTGCAGGTATTTTACAAATTTTCCCCTGTTTAAGGTCTCGCGAAGCCGGTCTTCATTGAATCTAAGGTTCTCAAAATCGGATTCGCTGTTGATTTTTGATAGATTAAGGTAGAGATAGTCGAGTAGCGCCTTTTCCGGTTCAGCAATGAGGTACAGGCCGGTGTCTGTTTTTACTTCCCGATATCCCCAGAATAGTTCGCTCTTTAAGTGACGATAGATAAAATGGCCAAATTTGTTATCAAAGGTTCGGTTAATTTTTCCGGTAACACTGACATAGGCATAGACCATTTCAGGGATAAATCCATAGAATGAGAGGGCGCTCTCCAGACTCAGATAGCTGGGCTGGTAAAGCGCTGCGGCAATCTCTTCACCTCTGATTTTATCGTAATCCCTTTTAAATATATAGATGCCGTTCTTTATTTTCAGAAGATATCCCTTTTTCACCCAACGGGTTAGCTGATAATCAAAAATTTTCCCTCCAGCCAATGCGATATCATTTTTTGAAAAAATGGGGATTCTTATTAATGATGCCAGGTCTTGATATTTCATATTTTTATTAATAACAATAATTAAATGAAATGTTAATCGGTTCGGCCTCGAATCGTGCCAAAGTGGGAAGTATTTTTAAAAATCTTAAATACAAGATGCTGTTTATTGATCTATCAGAGATGAAGACATAGCTCCGCCCCTTAAGTAAGCATCGATGGCTGATATAACTTATTGATATACTGTTTAATTTTATGAGCACTGGGCGATAGGCTCTGTTTTAGGGCTTCCCGTTTTTGCTGTCTTTGCCTCCCAGATCAGAACAGTGGGTCTCTGTTCCAGCTTAGGCTCGAGTTCTTCGTATTCCTCCCTGTTCAAGACCAGGGACCGAATCTTTCGTTTAATATATCGTTCAGTTTTTCTGCTCAAATCATTCAGGTGATATTGGTCGATATTTCCAACCAATAAGAGATCTACAATCCCCGTATCTTTTCCTTGGGCGTAGTCGTCGATTAGATAGGCCCTCTCCAAGTCACCCAACCTGCTGACGATACTGTCAATGACCTGGTCTATCCCCATGGCCTTGCTTACCATGGATTTTAATTCCGGAAAGAGGGGATGATCCTGGTTAGCGGCATAGAGGACCTGGCGGCCATTTCTTTTAGATTTCAGGAGGTTGGTTTTGGTAAGCTGGTTAAGTTCTTCCCGAACCGAGTTTGTGGATAAATTGAACTCCTTGGCTAATTCACGAAGATATGAGCGGGTGTCAGGGTTGAAAAAAAGCCTGGTCAGGAGCTTAATCCTGGTTTTGGATGCAATCAGACCGTCGAATAGATTATCCATTATAGCCCTCTATATGAGTAATAAAGCTACTCATAACATGTCGGGCTGATTTGTCAAGCTATTTTTGATAAAGCCCTAAAAAGTCAGGTTTGTCACCCCAGTACCATCTGCCGGAGCTACGGGGCGGGCAGAGCCCGCAGAGAACTCAGGGATAATATATTGACATTAGTCATTTCATCTTGGCGTCCTTAGCGGCTTTGCGCGAGACAGGAGCGTTTTTCGGAAGTCATATTGCAGCCACTATCTTTCTAAAGAACCTTCACCACCTTCAGCCATCCCGGTTGGTCTTTCTCGGCTGCTTCGATGGCGGTGGGGGATCCGAGGACTTTCACTATACCCCTATTTTTCACTTCCTCCAGAACCTGTGCCATATTTTTGAAATCAGCGGCCCCGGTATTGAGTATTTCGTCCCGCATCTGTTGCCGGTTTTCTTCGGTATCGCCGATGAGATAACGAACCATTGAACTGAATCCCTTTGCGTCCGGAAGCATATGGCTGTCCAGATCTCCAATAGCTCCGATGATGCTCTTGGTAAGCTCATCGTCACTGAGAGTCATTTCACCAAGGAACCGGCCGGACCGGTCAAAGGCTTCAATGGTTTGGGTAAGGTTGGGGTCCCTGTAAGATACAAAGGTCAAAACACCTGAAAGGCGATCAAAAATGCAGAATGCGCCGTAGGCCCCGCCCTGGACACGAACCTGGTCCCACAGATAGGCATTGCGCAGATAACGCGTTATAACTAATGCAGAGCCATGAAAACTGTACCCCATGCTGTAGAGGTCAGCACCTTTGCCCACATAGTTGACCTGGGAGGGGATGGTCATCCCTTCGAAAAGGGGGTTGCCTCCTTCGGGCCAGTCCGGCTCGGAGATCGGGCCTTTTGGCATTGCTTCTATCAGGTCCTTCAGGCGCGGCTCAATCCGGGACCATCCCTGTTGGTCTAAGGTGATATTCGCGACCATTGAGTTGCGGTTCAAGAGGATTTTGTGCATTTGCCGGAGGACGGCGAGCACACCAGCCCAGTCCTTATCAACTGCCAGTGCTAATTTTCTTATAAAGAAGAGATAACTTATCCCGCTCATCTGCTCCGCAGCCCAGTGGGCCTCGCTGAAATGGGCCCTTAGCCGGAGGTTGACCACCTGATGCCCGGCAGAGACAAGCTTCTGCTCAACCCTGGCCTTCTCCTCCATCACCATCTGTTGAAACCGTTCCCGGTTATCCAACTTCACCGTCAGGAGCACGTCCTGCAGGATATGGATCAAATCCTCGATCTGGCCTGACATTCCCTTGCCCCTCAGGAAGAGCCATGCAGCGCTCTTCCGGGAGCCCTTAACGTCAGATGTGAACGATTGCGGCCTGATCCCTCCGGTCTTGCGGCTTATACGCTGGGTCAGTGTGACGAAGTCCTCCTTTTTTGTCCCTATCTCAACAAGGGCCCGGCCAAAGAGGGGTAGATAAGGGAGGTATTCGGAGGGGAGACAACGCAGATTGAAGCCCAAGTCCACATATGCAATGCCGTTAGTAAACAGATCGTGGAACAGAATTTCCGTTCCGCTCTCTTTTGAGGAGGCTAAGGGGATGTTCTTGTTCTGTTTATCCAGGTCCTCTAATTTCAGCATTGGGATGGCGGCCAAGGCTTCGGGCGAATCAGGAGTACCCTGGAGGCGCTTCAGTTCTTTTGTGTTATCTACAACCATTTCTAACTCTTCACTGACCATGGCGGACCGGGCATTTGTTAATTGATCCCTTTCGCTTTTTTCTTCTTGCTTCCTGAGACCTCTGTCCGGCTGGAGAATTAGGGTGGTTCGGTGCGGGTTTGAGAGAAACATGCGGTCGATCATCTCTTCAAAAAAGGCATTTTCTGATCTAACTCTGGATTTTATGGTTTCAAGCGGTCCTTCGAAGGAGATGAGGGCCAGCGGGTCGCTGTCATAAAGCCAGGTGGTCAGGGACCGCAGCATGAGCGAGAGGCCGCGGGGAAAACTCCCAGTGTTATTTTCCCTCAACCCGAATTCGATGGTATTCAGGGCTGCTTCCCTTGTTTTGGGATCGATCCCGGACCGGGCCAGTTCGCTCAGGGTCTCCAAGATGAGGGATTCAATACGGTCGGCGCTTTTTGTGTCAATACCCTTGAGGCCGGTAGAGAAATAGATTTGACGCAGCTCATTTTCGAGACCCACACCGGCGATATCTTCTCCTAATCCCGAGTCTATAAGGGCCTTTCTCAGGGGGGAGCCAGGCATGCCCAAGAGGATATACTCTAAGATGTGAAGGGCAAAATTTGTTTCAACATCTGTTGTTTCAGTGAGCATCCAGTTGAGAGTAACCATCCCTTTCGGGCTTGTGTCCGCATCTTCTCCGACCATAAAGGGGCGGATAAAACGTTTGGATTCTTTGAAGGGGATCTGCAACCGGATCTCCGAGTCGATTTCGATCGGATCAAAGTCCTTGAGATACTCATTGACCAGTCTTAACCTCTCAGCCGGATCATCATCACCGTAAAAGTAGATCCTAACATTGGAGGGATGATAGTACCTCTTGTGAAAGGAATGGAATTGTTCATAGGTAAGATGTGGTATCTGCTTTGGATCGCCGCCCGAATCAAAACCATATGCGTTATCCGGAAAAAGGGATTGAAGGGAGTACTCGGAAATGAGGTTGTCAGGGGACGAATAGGCACCTTTCATTTCATTAAAGACCACCCCCTTGTATGAGAGGGGATCATCTCTATTTTCCAGTTCAAAATGCCACCCCTCCTGCTGGAATATGGAGCGCGTAATACGGGGATAGAAAACAGCATCGAGATAGACATCTATGAGATTGTAAAAGTCCTGGAGGTTTTGACTGGCCACGGGGTAGCAGGTCTTGTCGGGGTAAGTAAAGGCATTGAGAAAGGTCTGCAGGGATCCCTTAAGAAGCTCCACAAAGGGCTCTTTAACCGGGTATTTTCGTGATCCGCAAAGCACGGAATGTTCTAATATGTGGGCTACCCCTGTGGAATCCGACGGGGGTGTGCGAAATGTTATTCCAAAAACCTTATTCTCGTCATCTGTGGTAAGGGAGAGGAGTTGGGCCCCGGTTTTCGAATGGCGATAAACATTAGCCAAGGTCTTCAATTCCTTGATCTCCTGCTCTTTCAGAAGTTGAAATCCATAATCAGTACTCATCTGTCCTCCTCAACTACATACTGGACCAAATCACTCATTCCATAATCTTAATCATAATCCTAATCTTGCTCAAAACGATTATGATTAAGAGTACGATTAAGAGGATGAATCCAAAAAGAACCCCGCCCCTGGCGGGGTCAAATGCGGCAGTTATTTCGTCCTCATTCCTAAAGCGAAAACTAATTTCTCTCCCGGCTGGGCGTCTTCTTTTTCGCCATAACCTGATAGACCGTAAGGATAAGGAATACTGCAAAGCCCATATAGTTAACGGTATCGTTCGCCCAGATTAACGCGATGGCAGACCCTCCGTGCAGGATCGTTTCTACCCAGGTTAGGGGTACGAGGAAGTACCTCTCTAAACAGATCACAAAGGCAGTAATTGCTAAAGTGCAAAATATAACTGTCTGGATCACTTCCCCGGTGGGGCCGTTCAGGAGGAGGGGATGATAGGCCATGACCACCGGTATAATATAGAGACCTTTGGCTAATTTCCACGATGTGAACGCCGTCCGCATGGGGCTTGAGCCTGCTATGCCGGATGCTGCAAAGGACTCTAAGGCAACAGGCGGGGTTACGTTTGCGTCCTGGCTGTACCAGAAGACAATCATATGGGCAGTAAGGAGCGGAATCCCTAAATCCATTAAACCCGGGCCTGCCAAAATAACCAGAACGATGTAGGATGCTGTCACCGGAAGTCCCATCCCGAGGAGCAGGGAGGTGATCGCAACCAGGCCCAAGGCTAAGAGAGGAATCCCATGAGAAAGAGAAACGACCAGAGAAGAAAATCTCAACCCTGTCCCGGTCAGATTTACAACCCCTACGATAATGCCGGCCGCGGCACAGGCGACCGCTACCACAACGGCATTGCGCGCCCCCTGCTCTAAGGTCTTGAGCAGGGTCTTGAATGAAATCCGTGAGTCTTTCCGAAGAAGCGCTGTGAAGTAGATCGCTAATATGGCGATAAACCCTGCCATCATCGGGCTGTAATTCATGACGAGTACTGTGATAAGAATGCCAACAGGAATAACAAAATGGATCCCTTTTTTTATGGTTTTGCCAAGCCTTGGCAAGACCTCTTTGGGCTGGCCCCAGATGCCTTCCTTCTGGGCCTCAAAATGCACAAAAAGGATGACAGAGAAAAAGTAAAGGACTGCCGGGATAAACGATATTTTTACAATTTCAAGGTAGGGGGTTTGAGTGAATTCGGCCATGAGAAAGGCGCCGGCCCCCATGATGGGTGGCATCAACTGGCCCCCTGTGGAGGCCGCCGCCTCTATGGCGGCGGCCACGTGCGGTTTATATCCGATCTTTTTCATCATAGGGATGGTAAAGGAGCCCGTGGCAACCACGTTGGCTACCGCGCTTCCGGCAACCGATCCCATGAATCCGCTTGCTACCACAGCGGTCTTCGCTGGTCCCCCAGAGAAACGCCCTGTAATGGAATAGGCCATATCGATAAAGAAGTTCCCTGCCCCCGTTTTTTCCAAGAAGGACCCGAACAAAATAAATATAAAGACAAAGGTGGCTGCAACCCCGGTGGGCAGACCAAATATCCCCTCTGTGGTGAGGGAGAGGGTGGTGGCCATCCGTTCGATGGAGTAACCCTTGTGCACAAGGATATTGGGCACGTAGGGCCCGAAATATCCGAACAGCAGGAACCCTAAGGCAATGCATGTCAGATTTAAACCGATAACACGGCGTGTGGCCTCGAGAATAAGGACCACTAAGGTGATGCCAACAGTAATGTCCCATTGACTCCAGTCTCCCTGGCGGTCAAAGATGCCGTTAAGATCGATGAATATATACGCACCCACGGCCACGCTCAGGACAACCAGGATCATGTCAACGCAGAGTGCCCCATTCAACCGGTCTCTCCCTGCCCCCTTGTAAAGGGGTCGGGTTAAGAAGGCTATGACGAGAATGGAGGTCAGGAAAACGGCCCTGTGCCGCATGGCGGTCATGGCAATGACCCCGGCAGTATAGAGTTCGAACAGGCTGAGCCCTATTCCTATAACCGCAATAACTTTCAAGATGCTCCATTCGATTGCGGAAGAAGAGGATGTTGTTTCACTGCTCTTTGTCATGATCGTCTCCCAGGGTGGACAGAGTGGTTAACGTTCCCTACACCAAGCAGGGGCATAGGCCGTAATTGCTATGTTGTCTTGTGCACATTCAGAGGTTACATTCATCAAGGTTGTCTTCAAAGATGAACGTCCAACATCGAACATCGAACGTCCAACATCGAATGAAAAACAAACATCCAATACCGAATAGTCAAGCACGCCAAGGCGTGGGTTCTTCTCAGCCATTTTGATACTCTTAACGAAACTCTTAATTTCCCTCTTTTCCCTGAAATATCGTTTAATGGTACGGACTTTCAGTTGATAGTATAAACTGAACGGGACGTGAGCATCTCGGGACACACTTTTGCCATTCAGCGTTTGACGCCTTGCCGTGATCGGAGTCTTCGCTTACCTGGAAGTTCGATGTTCGATGTTCGATGTTCATCTCTTTAGAGCGTGCCTTTGATGGGGGTGGCGGAATGGGGGAAAAGGGAGCGGTACATTTTGTAAAGCAGGCTCACAGGCCGGGCCGAGAAGCGTACCGCTTCATGTGGAGCCACTGCAGATAGATTTTTCCTGATGCCACGCCAGATAATGGTATGGTCCACGCCGGGGCTTCCTATCCGCAGGATGAAATCGCCTGTGGGCATATGCATGTTTTCGATTACTTCATACTGCCCCCGCCGCACCATATGGCCTATTCCAGGCATCCGGCCCATACCGGCCCCGAATTTCAGATAACGTTCTTCCTCGATGTAGATTCGCCCCTTTTCGTCTAAGCTGTGTTCTTCCCATATAGGGGCGTTTTCCACCGAGTGATAGTAGTGAACGGTAAAGCGCTCTGCCGGCTTGAGGGGGAGAACCAGCAACGGCCCATTCTTTATGACCGGGGTTATGCGCAACTCTAGGCCGCC